>CAWUIX010000001.1:0-18396 GCA_963922395.1 uncultured Rhodobacterales bacterium
TATCCGTTACGCTCGTATTCGATTTCGCCGCTGCCATCGCCATTGGCCTGCTCACCGCGTCGGTCCTCTTCACAATCTCTTACAGCCGCATCGATGTGGTCCGCTCGATGGCCTCTGGGAAGCAACGTCTTTCTCCCACCGAGCGATCGGAAGCCGAAGTCGACGAAATCGTCGGGCGAGGCGCAGAAACCCTCATCTACGACCTTCAGGGATACTTGTTTTTCGGAACATCCGAGAAACTCTTCTCTCGCATCTCGGACGAAGTGGCGAACTCTGACGGCGCCGTGCGCCGCCTGATCGTTGATTTCCGCAGGGTCGTCGGTATGGACATCTCCACGGCCTACATGTTTCGCAAGATCTCTCGTCGATGCGAAGACAACGACGTCGCCTTGGCCTTCAGCGATCTCAATGATGAGGCGAAGCGGCGGTTGATCCATGCCGGTGTTCTGCAATCCGCCCGTGAGTTCGAAACCCTCCCAGATGCCTTGAGTTGGGTGGAAGCCGAAATACTCGCCGGCCCGGCTCATGGTGACCAGAGCGCCGACAATTCAGAGGGCCTCAAAGATCTGTTCGAGCGCATAGAAGCGACGTTGGAATGTAACGCGCTCTCACGAATTACTCTTTCTGAAGGTCAAGCACTCTTTCAACATGGTGAAGCGTCAGACGCGCTTATGTATCTCGAAATCGGACGCCTCGTCGCTGAAATCCAGGGTCACGACGGAGTAACTAGAAAAGTGGCAAGTTTCTTACCCGGCGCCATCGTCGGGGAGATGGGGTACTATACAGGAACACCCAGAAGCGCGACTGTGCGCGCCGATGCAGCCTGTGAAGTGAAGTGTTTGGAGCATGACCAAATCGAAGAACTCGCCAAACGAGAACCACAGCTCGTCATTGAGTTTCATAGCGCACTGGCAGCCCTCCTTGCCAAGCGCCTCTCTCGGACCACTGCATTGGTGATCGCAATTGACCGATAATGCGATAAGACTTGCATGAGGATGCACAACTTCTCGATAAGCGACAAACATCCATGACGGTGCTCGTGACAGGGGGCGCGGGCTACATCGGCAGCCATATGGCCCTTGGGCTTTTGGACCGTGGCGAGACCGTGGTGGTCCTCGATACGCTAGAGCGTGGGTATCGCGAACTTGTTCCGGACGGTGCGATCTTCGCGCGCGGAGACGCCGGAGATCCGAACGCCGTCACGCAAGTCATCCGACAACACAACGTCACCGAGATCGCGCATTTCGCAGGGTACATCCGTGTTGAAGAAAGCGTGACAAATGCCGAGCTTTACAAGGAAAAAAACTATCAGGTCTCCCGGCGCCTGATCGATACGGCCACCTCAATGGGCGTGCAGCGTTTCATCTTCTCGTCTACGGCGTCCCTATACGGATCGGCCGGGCTCGGTCCGCTCAGCGAAGATTTGGAATGTTGCCCCTCCAACCCCTATGCCCAGACAAAGCTCGACACCGAACACTATCTCTTCAACGCTTCCGGGCCGATGCGAACAAGCGCTTTAAGGTATTTCAACGTCGCGGGCTCCGACGCACAAGGTCGCTCCGGTCACGTCGCCAAGGAAGCAACGCACCTGATCAAGATCGGTTGCCAGGCCGCGCTTGGCCAACGAGATCAAGTGACCGTTTTTGGGACCGATTATCCCACGTCAGACGGAACATGCATCCGCGACTACATCCACATCGACGACCTCGTAGATGCGCACCTCCGCGTGCTGGACCATCTCCGAGCCGGTGGTATGCCTAGCATCCTGAATTGCGGATATGGCCAGGGCGTCTCTGTAAGGGAGGTGCTCGCCGCCGTTCAACGCGTCAGCGGCGTCTCTTTCGATGTGAAGGAAGGCCCGCCCCGGACCGGGGACCCGGCCTCCCTGGTCGCAGACATCTCAAAGATGCGACTAACGCTTAATTGGTCTCCGACACCGCGCGCCATCGATGAGATCGTAAAGTCCGCATTGCAGTGGGAACAGAACGGACGCGTAAAGCCCTAACGCCCAATCTAATCGACCGACCCGTGCACCGCGACAATGTCGAGTTCCGCCTCCGACGGTACAATCGCTCGAAAGCTCTCTTTGACCCCGCTTTCGGTTAGCTCGCGGCTCACGATCAACAACGTATTCGGATCGTGATCCGCACAAAGCTCGATCATATAGTCAAGCTCATCTTTCGCGTGGGGCAGGGCGGCCTCTTCGTTGGGCGCACCGTAAACAGACACGAAATGCCCCGCGAGCTTCTGAACCAGTGCCTCAAGCTCAGCCTCTTCAACCTGAGCAACGGCGACAAGCGTGGCGCGCCCAAAACTCTCAAGCGACAGCCAACCATTCGCGAATGCCTGCCGCGCCTTGCCGGAAAGATCGGCCTCCGACCAATTCGAGAACTCAAAGCCACCGGGGATGGCCCACTCGCCGCTCTCCGCCGGACGCGAAAAGATGTTCTGGTCGCTCTCGTCGAAATGGATCGTTCGTGCGAGCTTCTTCATTCAGTGCCTTTCCAACGCATCGGTCAGAGGAACCAACACCGTATCGTCACCTTGCTTTAGGAGCAAACCACCGCGTTCATCGAGGCCAGTAAACACGCCCTCCCGCGAACCGTTTGGCAGGGCAATCACGACGGTTTCCCCAACATCATAGGCACGCCCCATCCAGTCCCGATGGATGCGCTCAAACCCGGACGCCAGCCACTCATGGATCCAGACAAGGATGTGACGGGACCAGCTTTCCAGAAGTCGAACAGGATCGATTTCTGCGCAGCCTTCTTCCCACAGCGTTGTTTCCCCAGGCGTTTCCCCGGGCTCCAGATCCGTGCGCGCAAAAACCGGAATGTCGATACCAATCACCAACCAATCCGGCTCTGCCTCTGGATCGGAATGCGAAGCCGCCGCCCGGAACCCGCCACACCGCGCGCCGTTGATCCGGATGCCCGCCGGCCAGTCAAACTGACAGGCTACCTCTGACGGCGCCAGCGCCCCGAACGCATCCCCAAACCCATTGGCCGCCACCAAGAGCATGGCGACCGCGTCCTGCAAAGGGGCCTCCGGTGCCAGAACAAGCGCCGCAGACATGTGATCGGACCGCACGTTGTAAGTGATCAACCCAGGATCCGTCCCGTCCTTCGCAATCTCAATGGCGCGAAGGAACGGCTTATCTGCTGCTAAACCACGAAAAAGCGGCGGGAAGCTGGGGTCAGGTGCCCGGACGGTATCTGTGGTTTCGGTCATTGCGTCATATGCAAAGCACGGCTCATCCCGACTAGCAACCTACGGGACGGCGCTCAAACGACGCCGTCCTCAATCAGCTTCTTCGCTAGGGACCGAAACGCCTGTGCCTGCGGGCCAGAGGGCTTCGAGGCCACGATCGGTGCTCCCCCATCAGCCGCCAGCCGAATATCCAGATCCAGTGGAATTTCCCCCAGGAACGGAATACCGAACCGGTCCGCATCTGCCTTTGCACCCCCATGGCCAAAGATATGTGCCTCATGTCCGCAACTCGGGCAGATATAGGACGACATATTCTCGATCATGCCGAAGACTCTCGTCCCCATCTTTTCAAACATATTCAGGGCTTTGCGGGCATCAAGTAATGCAATGTCCTGCGGTGTGGAGACCACAATCGCGCCCGTCACCTCGGCCTTTTGGGTCAGTGTCATCTGAACGTCGCCGGTGCCCGGTGGCAGATCGACAATCAGGACATCAAGCTGTCCCCATTGCACCTGGCCCAGCATCTGCTGAAGCGCGCCCATCAACATAGGACCCCGCCAGACGACGGCCTCGTCCTCCTTGGTCATAAGGCCAATGGACATCAGTGTTACGCCGTGGTTGCGCAAGGGAAGGATGGTCTTCCCGTCGGGGGAAGCAGGACGCCCGGAGATCCCCAGCATCCGCGGCTGAGACGGGCCATACACGTCCGCGTCCAGCATGCCCACACGTTTGCCTTCCGCGGCCAGCGCGACGGCAAGGTTTGCCGACACCGTCGACTTGCCGACCCCGCCTTTGCCCGACGCAATCGCGATAATCGCATTCACGCCGGGGACTTTGGCCGGGCCCTTCTGCGGCGTCGGATGGCGCCCGATCTTCAGGTCTGGCGGCGGCTTCGGCGCCGAATGCGCCGTAAGCATTGCCTGCACGTTTCCTTCGCCAGCAACGCTTTCCACCGCTTGGATGGCCGCATCTCGTACTGGTTCCATCGCCTTGCCGTGGGCCGGATCAACCTCCATGACAAACCGGACGCGCCCGCCTTCAACGGTCAGAGCGCGTATGATGTCCGAGGCCACAAGATCGGTTCCCGTGGCTGGGTTTACGATGCGCTTCAGCTGTTCGAGTACGTCTTCCCGCGTGAGGCTATCGTCAGACATCGCTCACCTGAATCTCGCCGTCGACGCGGTGCTCCACGTCCGTACCATCGATGGTCAAAACAACGCGCGCTGTGATCGTATCGCCCGATAGGGTCCCCGCCGCCTTCGCATCGCGCACAGCGGCCTCGATTTGCTGCTGTGATGTGACGCCGACCTGTTTCAGGAACTTCCGCATCGACATGTTGAAGTCGTCGCTCATGGACGCATCTCCCCCTTTTTTGATGCGCGGGTTGCGATCTCGCGCGGTTTGGCTTTCTCTTGGGGGAAATGGGTCGGAGGTTCAAGGCAGACAAGGGAGGGGCGGCAATGCGCGCCGCAATTGCTGCGATAATCGGCTTGGCCACCCTGGCGGGATCGGCATTCGCACAAGGAAAAACATTCGTTCTGGCGATCGAACCAGAGCTCGAGGCTTCGGGCCTGATCGCCTACGTGGTTCCGCGCTTTGCCCTGAAGTACAGCATCCGTCCCACCATCCTCTCAGGTGATGTTGAGGCTCTGGCATCAGAGGCGGATGTCGTAATCGCCGAAACCGAACAGGTTGCTAAGCTTCTGGAAGCCTCGCTGATCGTCCGGCGCCGTGGCGTCTTCTACACAGAGGCGGAGCCCGCGCGCCGCTACGCCATTGCCCTGACCGAAGCGACTGAAAACGCGCCCGCAGCAGAAAAGTTCATGGCTTGGATCACAGGAGAGATTGGGCAAAGGACCATCGCGACCTATGCCCCGGACGGTGAGCAGATCTTCTTGCCGGGATCCCTTAATGTAGCGGCGCCCGCGGCCCCCGAACCCACCGGAGATGCCGTAGAGGGCGAACGCCTCTCGCTCTTTCACTGTGGAAGATGCCACGTCGTGAACGAAAAGAACCGCATGGGCGGGATCGGCTCCACCCCATCCTTCGCGGCGCTTCGCGGGATCAACGGTTGGCAGGACAAATTCCTGGCCTTCTGGTCCCACAATCCGCACCCCTCCTTCACGCAGGTCCAAGGCCTTACGGAACCCTTCGATCCCGACCACCCGCCACACATCGCGCCGGTCGAGATCACGCAAGAAGACATCGAGGCCATCTTCGCCTACGCCGCGACCATCGAGCCAAAGGATCTCGGCGCCCCAATCAACGAACGCTAAAGCCTGCGATCAATCATCCAGATAATCATCCGTCGTCCGCGGCCGAGGCCGCTCACCCATTTTGAAGGGCGACGCCTCGCTATGGTATTGCGCCTTCACGCGGCAATCATCGCACATCTGGATCAGGCGAGCGTTGTCGGAATTCGTGAACATCGAATGCTTGCCGGACAGCTTCTCGACGATCCGATCAACGGTCGACTTCACTCCGAACAGTGCCCCGCATTCAATACAGGCAAACGGCTCTTCCTCGTGCAACACCCGCAGATTCAGGGCCTGCTCAGATAGGTCCATCTGTGGCTCAAGCGTGATCGCGTCTTCCGGACAAATCGTGGCGCAGATTCCGCACTGCAGACAGGCATCTTCCTTGAACCGAAGTTCTGGCTTATCCGCATTATCGTCGAGGGCGCCAGATGGACACAGACCCACACAGGACAAGCAAAGGGTGCAAGCTTCCGTATCGACGAGCACAGCCCCATAGGGCGCACCTTGCGGAAGGGGAACCGGTATCTCGACATCCGATGCGAGCGCCCGCGCGGCCAGACGCGCAACGTCCCTTTGTGGACCCAGCGGCAGGATCGGGTTGATCACCGGAACCGACGGACGTTTGCCGTAGAGCGCATCGGACAGAGCGTCCGGGTCGGCCAGATCAAGCAGGCCCACGGCCTCCGTCGGCCAACCAAGCCCTTCAAGGATCGCCTGCGAAATTCCGACCTGCTGTTCCAACGGCTCTCGCTCGCTCTTCGGCGAAAGCAGCACGTGAACGGCACCAAACCCTGTGGCGAGGGCGGCGAGCATCTCCGCATGTCCAAAGGCGCCCACAGAGGGCATTTCGAGCGGCAGCACGTCAGCAGGCAGTCCACGCCCCAGTCGCGCCGACAACCCGATCATCTCGCGCCCATACCCATCGTCATGCACCAATAGGCGCGGGACTGTCCCGCCAGCTTCAAGATATGTCGATGCCAATACCTGGATCTCGCGGAAGACATCGCCGACTGTCGGCGCGTCAAACGATACAGCCCCCGACGGACAGACCGCCGAACACGCCCCGCACCCGGCACAAATCATCGGATCAATCGCGACATGGTCGCCATCGGGCGAAATCGCACCCGTCGGACAAAGGTCGAGGCACCGGGTACATCCGGTTTGCTCAGCGCGGGAATGGGCACAGAGGGTCGGTTCGACCGCCACGTGCAAAGTCTTTTCGAACGTGCCGACCAAGCCAGAGGCATCAAGAAGAAGCCGCCCCACGGCATTTGGATCACCGGGGTCCGCCCGCAGGTACCCGTCGCGCTTCTCGTGCGCCGGGAAAAGCGGAGAGCCCCCGGAGACATCGACAATGATATCACATTGGGATGTCGCCCCATCTCGCGGTTCCGAGAAACCCAAGGCACCCCGACCGCCGGGCTTCGCGCCCTGGAAAGCATCGATGGAGACGTGAAAATTCCCGAAGCTTCCCGTTGCCGACCGCAAACGCCCCGCTACCACATCGAATTTTCGCGACGGCGACGGCAGAACATCCGCGGGCTCTGGCAACAAACACGTCACCGAAAGTGTCTCTGAAAGGGCTTCCGCAAGGGGCAGGGCAACACTGTCAGCGCCAACGATCAAGCAAAGCCCCTCACTCACCACATCAACCGTCTTCTCAGGCTGCTTGTTCAGAGTTGCCGCGGCCAGAAGGGCTGCGATCTTCGGTGTGGCGGCCCGACCTTCGTCCGACCATCCCGCACGGTCGCGTATATCGACAGTCAGCGGGGCAGGGACCTCTAACTCTTCTGCCAACGCTTCAAAGGTGTGGGCCTCCTGCTGACAGGCCACAATGACATCGCCCTCTTGCAGGGCCGCCGCCGCAAGATCGATCTCACGCGTGCAAAGGCCCGTGTGCACCTTACTGCACGCAAGTCCCGTCGCCTCTGATATCCCCGCCCGATCCAAGCTTTGCGTCCCTGCGCAATCGCAGAGCAAGAGCTTTGCCATCGTTCCTCCCGTCTCGGCTGCTGGACACCCGGTCCTGCCGCCGCAATACTCCAATCCGGCCGGAGCCTACTGAGACGGTCGTGGGAGGACAAGATGACGGAAAACGCGACGACCGAAAGAAGTGCCAGCCTTCCCTTGGGAGTCGTTGTCCGGCGTACACCGGGTGTCACACGTTGGGCCAAATGGGCCTGGCGCGTGTCCAGTGTCCTACCAGGCGCCGGTCCCGCAGACTGGATCGAACTCAGGCGCGACGGGGATGCAGTCGAGTACCACTCCGCAACCAAGGATCTGACGCTCCACCGGTCCGAGACGGAAGCCTATATCCCGGCGCTTGCAAACGATCCCCCGCTTTGCTGGGTGGTCATGCGTACCGATGAAGAAACCGACGATGGACGGCCGGAAGTCCTTCTGGTCACCGCCTCCGCCTATGAAGCGCAGGACTACAGCGACAACGGAGAGGACATCGTCGAGGCCGTCCCGATGCCGGATGGACTGGCCGCTTGGGTCGATGCCTTCGTGCAAAGACATCACATCGATGAAGAGTTCATAAAACGCAAACGCAAGCGTCACTTCGAAGACTTGAAAGAAGACGGGATCGGCGATGCACGCGTCCGCCAAACGGCGGATGTCTACCGCGCCCCTGGCTCGCTTAGGACCCGCAAACAATGACCAAAGAGGACGACGGATTCCTATCGCGCTGGTCTCGACGGAAACGAGGAGCAAGCACAGAAGAGGCTGAGACAACCGCACAGACACCTGCCGAAAGGCACGAACCAGCCATCTCCGAAGCTCCGCAACCTGTCACAGAGATAAACCAGGCACCTCTTCCAGAAACGGAAGAGTCAGAGGAAGAAATCCTGGAGCGTCTTGGTCTCCCGGATCCGGCAACTCTGGGCAAGGGCGACGATTTCAAGCCTTTCATGCAAGCTGCAGTACCCGAATTCTTGCGCCGCAAGGCGTTGCGCCAGCTCTGGCGTTCAAACCCCACGCTCGCGGTCCTCGACGGTCTGAATGACTACGACGACGATTTCTCCGGCGGCTTCGTTGCGCCCGGCACTCTGAAGACGGTCTACGAAGTTGGGAAGGGCCTCGTGGTTCCAGAAGACGAAGAGAAAGTTGAGCCCGAGCCAGTTGAGGAACAGCCGAGGGCCGAAGACGATGGAGACGCTCCGACACATCCGGATCATGAAGAAGAGCAGGCTCCAGAAATGGAAGGCGAAGACACGCCAAACACCGCCGCTCTCCCTCAAGACATCGAGACCGAACATGCCGACGCGGCCACGCCTACCCGAAAGCGAATGAGCTTCACCTTCGATAGCTGAGGAGGCACCGCTTCACCCTGACGCAGCGTCAGAGGAAAGCCTTGCATTCTGTCGTACACAATTTAAGCTCAACTCAAACCCGTAAAGGGAGCCAGGAAGGGAGGCTTGGTGGAAGACCGAGCTGGCATCGAAACCGTCACCGAAGAAGATCGCCTTAGGGCTGATCTATATGACTTTTTGGGCGCTCTCCTCGCACGCCCGCCCTCCAAAGACATCATCAAAAAGACGCAAAAACTCGAAGGAGACGAAACACCCCTGGGCGAATCCATTTCTACCTTGGCGCGTGTTGCGACCGCTCAGAACGCATCCGGTGTTGAGAGCGAATTCAATCGTCTCTTCATCGGAATAGGGCGAGGAGAGCTTCTTCCCTTCGCCAGCTTCTACATGACCGGGTTCCTCAATGAGAAACCGCTTGCCGTGCTTCGTCGCGACATGGCCACGCTCGGAATAGAGCGTGCGCCGAATGTGTTCGAGCCCGAAGATAATATCGGCTCGCTCTGCGAAATGATGGCAGGACTAATCACCGGGCGTTTCGGCGACCCGCTTCCGCTCTGGCGGCAGCGGGATTTCTGGAACGCCCATATCGGGCCCTGGGCCCCCCATTTCTTCTCCGATTTGGAAGGCGCGCAGAACTCGCTGTTCTATGCGCCCGTAGGTGCGATCGGGCGCCTCTTCATGGAGATCGAGAAGGACGCGTTCAGGCTCGCTGGCGACAGCGCGGCCTGACGGCAATGACCGGGGACGCCCGGTCCGTGAACAGGTCGGGGACGCTCGGCCGAAGTGAGAGGAGGCACGGAAAGTGACCAAACCGGAAGCAAAAGCTGACGAAGGCCGGAGAAGCTTTCTGAAATTAATGGGTGTGTCCGCCCCTGCAGCAGCCGCAGCAGCAGTGACAGCGAACGAAGCCGACGCATCATCGGCCGAACCGGAAGCGGAAGGCACGGGGCTTCGGGAAACAGCCCACGTCAAGGCCTACCTCGACAGCGCTCGGTTCTAATCGATCGTTTGAGATAACCAGAAGCCGGGGCGCCAAGTTCCGGCGAAGCAGGAAGAGACAAGATGCTCAGAAAAAAAACAAACAGCGTAGCGCGCCCAAGTGCCCGGGAAGGTCTTCTGTCGCGCGTTGCCGAAAAGCGGGTGGATCGCCGTGCGTTCCTCCGGACCAGCGGCCTCGCCGTCGGCGGACTTGCCGCTATCGGCGCTATGGGCGGCACGGTTCGCAAAGCCGAAGCGCAATCTGCAGTCGCCAATGCAGTCAAGAACATCAAGACGGTGTGCACGCACTGCTCGGTGGGCTGTACGGTCATCGCCGAAGTGTCTGACGGCGTCTGGACGGGCCAAGAGCCTGGCTGGGACAGCCCGTTCAACCTCGGCGCCCACTGCGCCAAAGGCGCCGCAGTTCGCGAGCACGCCCATGGCGAGCGCCGGCTGAAGTACCCGACCAAGCTCGTCAATGGCGAGTGGGTCCGCGTGAGCTGGGAAGAGGCGATCAACGAGATCGGCGACAAGATGCTCCAGATCCGCGACGAAAGCGGACCGGACAGCGTCTACTGGCTCGGCTCGGCGAAGCACAACAACGAGCAGGCCTATCTCCTGCGTAAGTTCGCCGCCTACTGGGGCACGAACAACATCGACCATCAGGCACGGATCTGTCACTCGACGACGGTTGCGGGTGTTGCGAACACATGGGGCTACGGCGCCATGACGAACTCCTACAATGACATCCACAACTCCCGTGCGATGTTCCTGATCGGTGGTAACCCGGCCGAAGCGCACCCAGTTTCTCTCCTTCACATCCTGAAGGCGAAGGAAGAAAACAACGCGCCACTCATCGTCTGCGACCCGCGCTTCACACGGACCGCAGCACATGCCGACGAATACGTTCGGTTCCGTCCTGGCTCCGACGTCGGTCTGGTCTGGGGCATCCTCTGGCACATCTTCGAGAACGGGTGGGAGGACAAAGAGTTTATCCGCACCCGCGTCTGGGGCATGGACCAGATCAAGGAAGAGGTCGCTCGCTGGGATCCCGAAGAAACCGAGCGTGTTACAGGTGTTCCTGGCTCACAGCTTGAGCGCGTGGCACGTACACTGGCCAACAACCGTCCGGGCACCGTGATCTGGTGCATGGGCGGCACCCAGCACACCAACGGCAACAACAACACACGCGCCTACTGTGTGTTGCAGCTTGCCCTTGGCAACATGGGTGCGACCGGCGGCGGGACGAACATCTTCCGCGGCCACGACAACGTGCAGGGTGCAACGGACCTCGGCGTTCTCGCCGATACGCTGCCCGGCTACTATGGTCTTTCGGCTGGGTCTTGGGCCCACTGGGCGCGCGTCTGGGAAGAGGATCTGGACTGGCTCAAGGGCCGCTTCGGCACCGCACCTGGCAAGGGCAAGGACGGCGGCGACCTCGTGATGATGAACGAGCGCGGCATTCCGGTGTCCCGCTGGATCGACGGTGTCCTCGAAGACGCCGAGAACATCGACCAACCCGACAACACACGGGCCATGGTGTTCTGGGGCCACGCGCCGAACTCGCAGACCCGTCTGCCGGAAATGAAAACCGCGATGGAGAAGCTCGACCTGATGGTCGTGATCGACCCGTTCCCGACGGTCTCGGCGATCATGAACGACCGGACGGATGGCGTGTATCTTCTGCCCGCCACGACGCAGTTCGAGACCTATGGCTCGGTCACTGCGTCGAACCGCTCGCTTCAGTGGCGTGAAACGGTCATCGACCCGCTCTTTGAGTCGAAGCCTGACCACACCATCATGAAGCTCTTCGCGGACAAGTTCGGCTTCACCGACCGGTTCCTCCGGAATGTCGAAATCAACGGCGATGAGCCGCTGATCGAAGACATCACCCGCGAGTTCAACCGCGGCATGTGGACGATCGGCTATACCGGCCAATCGCCCGAACGCCTGCGCAAGCACATGGAGAACCAGCACACCTTCGACCGGACAACGCTCCGCGCGAACGGTGGCCCGGCCGACGGCGATTACTACGGTCTGCCATGGCCAAGCTGGGGCACGCCCGAGCTCAACCACCCGGGCTCGCCAAACCTCTATGACATCTCCAAGCGCGTCGCCGATGGCGGCATGGGCTTCCGCGCCCGCTTTGGGGTCGAGCGCGACGGTGACAACCTTCTCGCCGAAGGCGTGGCACCGGTCGGGTCCGAGATCATGGACGGCTACCCCGAGTTCACGATGCAGATGCTGATGGACCTCGGCTGGGATGTCGATCTAACGGAGGAAGAGCGTGCGGCAATCGATGCAGTCGCAGGACCAAAGACCAACTGGAAAG
Organism: uncultured Rhodobacterales bacterium; assembly: GCA_963922395.1. GTDB lineage: Bacteria > Pseudomonadota > Alphaproteobacteria > Rhodobacterales > Rhodobacteraceae > Ovoidimarina. The sequence continues at coordinate 12,090 of CAWUIX010000001.1, forward strand.
TCGACCTCTCGGGCGGCATTCAGCGGGTCGCGATCAAGCACGGCTGTGCGCCCTACGGCAACGCCAAGGCGCGGGCAGTAGTCTGGACCTTCCCGGATCCGATCCCGCTGCACCGCGAGCCTCTGTACTCGAACCGCCGCGATCTCGTGGCCGACTACCCGACCTACGACGATAAAAAGTTCTGGCGGGTGCCGACCATGTACGCGTCGATCCAGCAGAACGACTTCTCTGAAGAGTATCCGATCGTTCTCACATCCGGCCGTCTGGTCGAATATGAGGGCGGCGGCGACGAGACGCGGTCCAACCCGTGGCTCGCCGAACTCCAGCAAGAGATGTTTGTCGAGATCAACCCGCGCGACGCCAACAATCTCGGCGTGCGTGACGGGTCCGATGTCTGGGTCGAAGGTCCGGAGAAAGGCAAGGTCCTTGTGAAGGCCATGCTCACCAACCGGGTTGCCCCTGGCGTCGCCTTCATGCCGTTCCACTTCGGTGGTCATTGGCAGGGCGAGGATCGAAGATACAAGTATCCGGACGGGGCTGACCCCTATGTCCTGGGGGAATCCACCAACACCGCGCAGACCTATGGCTACGACTCCGTGACGCAAATGCAGGAGACCAAGGCCACACTCTGCAAGATCTGGGCCGCTTAAGGGAGGAATGAGAGATGGCTAGAGCGAAATTCCTCTGCGACGCCGAACGCTGCATCGAATGCAACGCCTGCGTCACTGCGTGTAAGAACGAGCACGAGGTGCCCTGGGGCATCAACCGGCGCCGTGTCGTGACCATCGAAGACGGCAATCCCGGCGAGCGCTCGATCTCTGTCGCCTGTATGCATTGCTCGGACGCGCCCTGTATGGCGGTCTGCCCGGTCGATTGCTTCTACCAGACGGCGGACGGCGTGGTCTTGCACTCCAAAGACCTCTGCATCGGCTGCGGCTACTGCTTCTATGCGTGCCCGTTCGGCGCGCCGCAGTTCCCGCAGGCCGGCAACTTCGGCTCACGCGGCAAGATGGACAAGTGTACCTTCTGCGCTGGCGGACCCGAGGACGACATGTCGACGGCAGAGTTCCAGAAATACGGTCGGAACCGCATCGCAGAAGGCAAACTGCCGATCTGCGCCGAGATGTGCTCGACCAAGGCGCTTCTTGCCGGTGACGGCGATACAGTCGCCGACATCTACCGCGAGCGCGTCGTTGCCCGCGGCTTCGGCTCCGGCGCATGGGGCTGGGGTGCGGCCTACGGCAACCAGGGCGGCTAACCCCGCCACGGTGATTGCTTAAGCGAAAGATCAGGACGCCGTGGTGAATGCCACGGCGTCCTTTCTTTTGCCGGTCGCCCATGGGTGCTTTTAGCCCGCCAGACGCGACAGAGCACTGTAAATCCGTCTTGACTTCGCGCCCGCGCGAAACAGATTAGGGTCAATAGAAATAGGGTGAGAAACCCATAACAGTCAGTCAGTTAGGGAGGTGTCCATGGCACGGGTTCTGACAAGCCTGTTCGTCTTAGTTTCGGCAGCATTTCTTATGGGGACGCCCGCCGCAGCGCAAACCACCATGGACAGCTCGGATGGCGGCAGTGTCGTCACGACCGAAGACGCCAACTCTGACCTCGAAAGCATTCTGGCCCGGCAGCGCGGCGAAGACGTGCCCAGGCTGCCCCGCGACTTCGACAGCGCAACAGGCCAGGCCCAGGGCATCAGCAATATGCTGGGTGTCCGCGGCGGCGCATCTGACGCAGAGGTCTGGGAAGCGCTGCGCTTTGGCACGGCAGACGTCACAGTCTCCTCCGGCGGGGCTGAGGCCCGCGTCCTGATGCAGGACCGCGGTATGTGGTGGCAGGGGTTCCGCCGAGGTCCGCTCGCGACCTATGGTGGCTACCTTTTGCTCGGAACAATTGGCGCGCTTGTCCTGTTTTACCTCCTGCGCGGTCGCATCCGGATCTCCCACGGTCGGGCCGGCGAGACGATCCTCCGGTTCACGACAGTCGAACGCTTCGCCCACTGGCTCCTGGCGGGCTCATTCATCGTGCTCGGTATCACCGGCCTCATCACCCTCTTCGGGCGCGACGGACTCATCCCGCTCATCGGGCACGAAGCCTATTCGACGCTCGCGATCGGATCGAAATGGGTCCACAACAATGTATCCTGGGCCTTCATGCTGGCCATCATCATGGTCTTCGTCTTCTGGGTGATCCATAACCTCCCATCCCGGCATGACCTCGTGTGGTTCGCCAAAGGCGGGGGGATAATCGGCAAGCAACACCCACCAGCAAAGAAGTTCAACGCTGGTCAAAAGATCATCTTTTGGTCCGTCATCCTGCTCGGCGGCTCAATCTCCGCCTCTGGCCTGTCCCTTCTGTTCCCGTTTGAACTACCGATGTTTGCCAAAACCTTCGTGGTGCTGAACGACATCGGCGTTAACAATTGGATCGGTATGGAGCCTTTCCCGGAACAACTCGCCCCCCACGAAGAGATGCAGTTCGCGCAGCTCTGGCACGCCATTGTCAGCTTTGTTCTGATGGCGATCGTGATCGCGCATATCTACATCGGCTCGGTCGGTATGGAAGGCGCTTACGACGCGATGGGCTCCGGCGAAGTCGACCTCAACTGGGCCAAAGAGCACCACTCGCTTTGGGTCGAGGAAGTCGAGGCCAAGAAAGGCACCACGGCGCCCGGCGCCCAGCCAGCGGAATGACCCTGCGCCCGGCGCTTGCGGCGATGTGTGTTGCGGCAGCAAGCGCTGCCGCAAGCCTCGCCTTGGCGGAAGAGTTCCGAAGCTTCGCCGGGCACGGCGGCCCCGTCATGGGGCTCGCGATCACCGGGGAAGGCGGCGCACTACTATCGGCCAGCTTCGACAATTCCGTGGGCTTCTGGTCTCTCGACCGTGACGATCCCATCGATTGGCTCGACGGACACGAGGCGGCAGTCAACACCGTTATCCCGCTGCCGCTCGGACGTGCGGCGTCCGGAAGCGACGATTACGACGTGATTGTCTGGGATGTGCTCGAAGGCGCGCCGGTCCATCGCCTTGAGGGGCATACCGGAAAGGTCATGGGCCTAGCGGCGACGCAAGATGGAAGCCGCCTGGCCTCGGCCAGCTGGGATGGCTCAGCCCGGGTCTGGAACCTGGAAACTGGCGCCCTCGACATTACGCTTGAAGATCACGAAGGACCGGTGAATGCCGTCGCATGGTCCAGCGACGGCTCCCGCCTCTTCACCGCCGGCTACGACGGCACACTCCTGGAGTGGGACACATCCACCTGGCGCGTCGTACGCCGCCTCGCAAGTCACGGATTCGGCGTGAACGTCATCGCACTCGACGATGACGATGAGTGGCTGGCCTATGGCGCTCTGGACGGCGGAACGCGGGTTATCTCGCTCCTCACAGGAGAAACGCTTGCCGATCTCACCGCAGGCCGACGCCCGATCCTGGCACTGGCTCACAGTCCTAAAGGGAACCGGATCGCGGTCGGAGATGGCGAAGGCCACATCATGGTGGTCGGCACGGAAAACTGGCGGATAGAGCATGATTTCCGCGCCGCCCTAAATGGACCCATCTGGGCGCTGGCCTTCACCGGAAACGGTGAAGGGATCATCGCTGGCGGGATCGCAGACGAGGCAATGCTCTGGCCTCTCGACGGGACTGACAGCGCCCCGCGCCTCGCCGAGATCCGGCGAGAGTTTCACACCGACCCCGATGCGGTTCCCAATGGCGAACGTCAGTTTCTTAGAAAATGCTCGATCTGCCACACCCTCGGTGAAGATGGCGAGCGCCGCGCCGGACCGTCTTTGTCCGGCCTCTTCGGGCGAGCCGCAGGCACCGTCGAAGGCTACGTCTACTCAGAGGCCATCCTGTCGTCCGGCCTGATCTGGACGGAAGAGACGGTAGATGCGCTTTTCGACATCGGACCAGAGTTCTACATCCCGGGCACGAAGATGCCCATGCAACAGATCGCCAAGGCCGAAGACCGCGCCGATCTGATCGAATTCTTGAAGCGGGAAACCGCAACGGAGGAAACCCAATGAAAGCGATGCTCCTCGCCTTCGCCGCCATCATCGTCATCGCGATTGGCGCAGACAACGCCCTCGATTACGCTGGCTTCTCTGCAAGCGAACGCGGCTCTGCACCCAGCGTCCGTCTCGACTGAACCTTGCTTTTCCTCACCGGGCCGTTCGGATAGGCTTTCGGAAAATCAGGGAACCGAGACACCAGACCCAAAATGCTGGGCTACATCACACTGGACGGAAAGGGCAGCGCGGATGCGCTTCTGATGCGCGTCGCCGACGACCTGCAAGCGCGGGGCTGGCGACTTGCGGGTGCCGTGCAGGCAAATGAAGGCGCCGCCTCCGACGGTCGCTGCCACATGGATCTGCGCGTGCTGAATGCTGATCAGACGGTCCGCATCAGCCAGGATCTCGGCCCGCACTCGTCCGGTTGCCGGTTGGACGTGGGCGCGCTGGAGACAGCCGTCGGACTGGCCGAGGGCGCGCTGTCTGAGGCGTCCCGCCTCTGCATCGTAAACAAATTCGGCAAACAGGAAATCGATGGCAAAGGCTTCCGCGCTCTAATCGGACAGGCTCTTGCCCAGGACGTTCCGGTCCTCTGTGCGGTCGGATCGTCACATGTCACGGCGTTCCAGGAGTTTGCCGGAGAGTTGGCGACACCTGTCAAGCCAGACCTCAGGGCAATTCTCGACTGGGCCGATCAAACGGTCGCTGAGACCAAGGCTTGAGGCTCCGTTGAACGACATCCTCGAAGGCCTCCTGACGGCAGGCGCCCTGATCATCAGCGGCGATCAGGACCTTGTTGAAATCACGCTCAGGTCCCTGCACGTGACCCTGACGGCAACGGCAATCGCCTCAATCATCGGGCTACCGCTCGGCGCATGGCTCGCCGTCAACCGCTTCCGCGCCCGGCGGATCGTCGTAGCACTCCTCAACGCGCTCATGGGCCTCCCGCCCGTGGTTGTCGGTCTTGTGGTCTACGTCCTATTCTCACGCGCGGGCCCCTTCGGCGTCTTCGGCCTTCTCTTCACCCCGACAGCGATGATCATCGCCCAGGTCATCATCATCACCCCCATCATCGCTTCGATTGCTCATCAGGCGATCAAGGAACTCTGGGCCGACTACCACGACCTCATGATCTCTCTGAACGCCACCCGGCGCCAAAGGATCGGGGCCCTGCTCTGGGATGGGCGACGCCCGCTCCTGACCGCATCCCTTGCCGGGTTTGGGCGTGCCATCGGCGAGGTTGGGGCGATCATGATCGTGGGCGGCAATATCGATCACGCGACCCGCGTCCTCACCACGGCGATTGCCTTGGAGACAGGGAAGGGCGCCTTTGGCCTGGCCCTCGCCCTGGGTTTCATCCTCATCGGTCTCTCCGTCGCCGTGAACCTCGCGCTCCACGCTCTGGGCCAGACTGAACGAGGCAGCCGATGGTAAGCCGCTGCCTTCCCCTCAAGATCGAAGCGCTCGAACTCCGCCGGCAGGGCCGCACCATCCTTGGCCCCCTCGACTGGACGCTCGAAGGCGAGGGGATCACGGTTGTCCTCGGTCCAAATGGATCGGGCAAAACCTCCCTTTTGCGCGCGATGCACGGTCTTGAGCGGATAAATCGCGGCACCTTGCATTGGTCCGGTGGCGAAGAAGACGCCCGCAAAGCCCAGGCCTTCGTCTTCCAAAGCCCGATCCTGATGCGCCGCTCCATTCTGGACTGCATCGCCTTTCCCCTTCGTCTGGACGGGGTTTCACGGGACAAAGCCCGCGAACGCGCTGCCGAAGCCGCGAACCGCGTCGGCCTGAAAGAGGCGCTGGACCGACCAGCAGAGGTTCTGTCCGGCGGTGAAAAGCAAAAGCTCGCCCTGGCGCGCGCCCTCATTCGCGTGCCCGAATTGCTCTTCCTCGACGAACCCTGCGCGAACCTCGACAGCACCTCGACACGGGACATCGAAGCCATCCTTTCTGACGCGCGCGCCACGGGAACCCGCATCGTCATGTCCACCCACGACATAGGTCAGGCCAAGCGTCTCGCCGATGAGGTTCTATTTCTCCACGCGGGCCACCTCTGCGATGCCGCGTCCCACAGCGAATTCTTCGAAGGACCAATCTCGCTCCAAGCCCAAGCTCACCTAAATGGAGAACTCATCCCATGATCCGCGTTCTGACGATTTTGGCAGTGTGCCTTGCCCCGCTTTCAGTTCTGGCTGACACCATGCGAATGGCCGTAACGACGTCCTTCGCAAACTCCGGGCTTGCAGATGTTCTGCTCCCAGAGATTGAAACGGACACCGGGATTGAGGTCCAGCT
>CAWUIX010000002.1:0-18266 GCA_963922395.1 uncultured Rhodobacterales bacterium
GTAGGGGGAGCGGACCCCCACAAGGCCTGTTGCGAATTGATCGAGGTTGGTTTTTCCAACGAGAAGTGCGCCAGCGTCGCGCAGACGGGACACGACAAACGCATCCCTTTCCGCGAGATAGGCATAGGCGGGGCAAGCAGCAGTCGTTGGACATCCGGCAACATCGATGTTGTCTTTGACGGCAAAGGGAATGCCCCAGAGAGGGAGAGCGTCGCTTTTGGGCGGAAGTGCCAGCGCCTCGTCCAACACATCCGAGAACGGGCGAAGGTGAAGGAAGATGGCAGGATCCTCTGTCGCTTCGATCCGTCGATAGGCTTCCCGCAGGAGGTCTTCCGGCGTCAGCCCGTCCGCATAGGCAGAGCGTAACGCGGCAAGGGTGAAGGGCAGGGTGTTCAGCATGGGCGGTCTTCCTGAGTTCATTCTGCGGCCATTGCCGGGGGTTGCGGTGCGGCCATCACAAGCGCCTTTGTGTAGGCATGCACAGGGCGGGCCATGATCTCGGCCGCCGGGCCGTGATCGATAATCTCGCCGCTTTTCATGACGATGACGTCGTCGCACAGAAGGCGCACGACGTTCAGGTCATGGCTTACAAACAAGTAGGACACTCCCAGTTTCGCGCGGAGGTCGACGAGGAGGTTCAGGACAATGGCCTGAATTGAGACATCCAGCGCGGCCGTCGGCTCGTCGAGTATAAGGAGCTTTGGGCCAAGCGCGATGGCCCGGGCGATCCCGACGCGCGCCTTTTGCCCGCCGGAAAGCTGGTGGGGAAAGCGGGTCAGGAGCGGGGCAGGCAGGCCCACGAGATCGGCCAGTTCTGCGACGCGCGCCTTGGCATCCGCGCGGGTCAGTCCAGCGATTCTGCGCAGGGGCTCTGCGATCGCGGATGCGGCTGTGTCGCGCGGATTCAGGCTGTCTGTTGCATCCTGAAAAACCATCTGAATGTCTTTTCGTGTGGGGTGCGTTGCAAAGCGTGCTGCGGGTGTTGCCGCAATGTCCTGACCGTCGAAGAGGATGTTTCCGCTCGTTGGGTCCTGCAGTCGGACGATCATCTCGGACGTGGTGGATTTCCCGCTGCCGGACTCGCCGACGAGACCCAGGGACTGGCCGGATTTGATTTTGAACGAGATGTTTTTGACGGCGTGGACCGGTCCGGACTTCCCCTGAAACGTTTTGACAAGGTCGCGCACCTCAAGAATGGGGCGTTCGTGGACCGTGTGCTTTGGATCAGATGTCCGCGCCTCAGCCGGGAGCAATCCGCGGATCGTCGCTCCGATCCGGGGCGTCGCGTCCACGAGTTTTCGAGTGTAAGGGTGCTGGGGCCTTGCGAAGAGGTCTTGCGGGTCCCCTTGTTCGACGATCTGGCCATCCTTCATCACGACGATCCGGTCACAGTATTGCGCCGCGAGGCCGAGGTCGTGCGTGATCAGGATCATGCTCATCCCGCGTGCTTTGGTCAGATCTCCCACCAGATCCATTACCGCCTTTTGGGTGGTGATATCGAGGCCGGTGGTCGGCTCATCGGCGATCAGAAGCTTTGGATCGCAGGCAAGGGCAATCGCGATCACGATCCGTTGGCACATACCGCCCGACAGCTCGAACGGGTAGGCCTGATAGCGCGCCTCGGCGTCGTTGATTTTAACGGCTGCCAGTGCTGCGATCGCCCTGGCCTTTGCCGTCTGGCGTGAGGCCTGGGCGTGCCGGATCAGCACATCCTCGATCTGGTGCCCGACCTTTCGGATCGGGTTCAGCGCCGCGCGGGGGTTTTGAAAGATCATCGAGATCTCGCGGCCGCGGATATCCCTCATATCCCGTTCCGACGCCTTGCGCAGATCCATGCCCCCATAGATGACGTCGCCTGTGCGAATTTTGCCCCCGGCATCAAGGATTCGCATAAGAGCATAGGACGTCACCGATTTTCCGGATCCGCTTTCCCCCACAATTCCAAGGGTTTCCCCCGATCCGACTTCGAAGGAGATCCCGCGAACGGCGTTCACCTCGCCCTTGCGGGTCTGGAAGGCGACGGACAAGTCACTGATCGTTAACATGCGGCTCACGTCCTCTTTCTTGGGTCAACCATGTCGCGTAACCCATCGCCCAGAAGGTTGAAGGTGAAGACCGCGAGCATGAGCCATAGGCCCGGGAAGACAGCGAGCCACCATTCCCCTGACACGATGAAGTTTGCGCCTTCGGCCACCATGATGCCCCACTCCGGGGTCGGTGGGCGGACGCCCAGCCCGATGAAGCTGAGGCCCGCGGCGTTCAGGATCGCCCAGCCGAGATTGAGTGAGACCTGAACCATCATCGGGGGCAAGGCGTTCGGGAAGATGTGCACCGCAAGAACACGCAGATCGCTGTTTCCGGCCAGTTTCGCGGCCTGCGCAAATCCGGCGTTCCGGCGGATGTTGACTTCGGCGCGCACCAGGCGGGCGTAGAAGGGGATGTTGATGATCGCGGTCGCGTAGATGATGTTTTCGACCGTGTTCCCGAGAGCCGCCACCACGCCCATGGCCAGCACAAAGAGGGGAAACGCCATGATGGTGTCGAGGAAACGGTTCAGGACCGCGTCGAGCCACCCGCCCCAGTAGCCCGCGATGGACCCCAGGATCGACCCGATGACAAAGCTGAGCGCAACCGCCGCGACCGAGATCGTAAGATCAAGGCGGGTCGCCACAATCACGCGGCTGAAAACGTCCCGCCCGAGATTGTCTGTCCCGAACCAGTGTGCCCAGGACGGGGGCTGGAGGGCGTTCTCGGCATTCGTCGCAAGCGGATCGTAGGGCACCAGTGCGGGGCCGAAGAACGCGCATCCGAGGAAGAAGGCGAGCATTGCAAAGGCAACCAGTGTGACCGGGTTGTCCTTCAGGACATACGCGATGTGCGCGAGCGTTGTGTTCTTGCCGGTTTGAAGGGAGGCATCGGCCATTACGACAACCCGATCCTTGGATCGATCAGTGCGTAGGCGATGTCGATGATGAGGTTGAGGCAGACAAAGAGGAGCGCCATTGCGAAGACAAACCCCTGCATGGCGGCGTAGTCAGAGACGACGAGGGCCTCGACCGCATAGGATCCAATCCCCGGCCAGGCGAAGACTTTCTCGACCAACACGTTCGCGCCCAACGTGAAGGAAAACACCATGCCCAAGGTTGTGATGACGGGCAGGAGCGCGTTCCGGAACGCATAGCCGTAGAGCACCTTGCGCTGACCAAGGCCCGCGGCACGGGCGGTGCGGATGAAGTCCGAGGACAAGGCAGAGAGCATCGCAGCTCGGGTCATCCGCGCGATGGGCGCGAGGGTGAAGAGGGCGAGGGTGCAAGCCGGGAGGATCAGCTGTTTCAGGGCACCGACCCACGTGCTCCAATCTCCTGCAAGGGCGGCGTCGATCAGGTAGAATCCCGTCACATGGGGTGGCGGCAGGTAGATGAAATCAAGGCGCCCGAGGGGAGAGGGCGCGATGCCAGCGAGATAGTAGAAAATGTAAATCAGGACGATGCCCGTAAAGAAGGTCGGCATCGATACGCCAGCCGTGACGAGCACGCGGCACAGATGGTCCACCCAGGTTCCGGGTCGGGTCGCGGCCAGGACACCAAGGGGGATTGCGACCGCACAAGAGAGCAAAAGGGCAACCAAGGTCAGTTCCAGAGAGGCCGGAAGACGCGCGGCGAGATCCGCCATTACGGGTTGACCGGTTGACAGTGCAGTTCCCAAATCGCCGCGAAGCAGGTCGCCCACGTAGAAAAAGAATTGCTGGATCAATGGTTTGTCGAGGCCCAGCGCCTCTCGGATCTCGGCGATCGAGGCCTCGTCCGCCGCCGGGCCGGCGAAGTAGGCGGCCGGGTCGCCGGGCAAGGCGCGTGTCAGCACAAAGGAGATCACGATCACGCCGGCGACGACCGGGAGTGCCTGGGCCATGCGGCCCAGGATCATCTTTGTGCGCGTTGTCATCAGGCCGACGCGGTCTTGATGGGACGGATGTCCAACTGGCGATGGAACCAGAACTCATAGTCTGTAGCCCCGTTCATCGCGACGTTCAGTGCAGGCTGCCAAAGCGGGATGCGCGGCAGATCTTCGAACGCGATCTCGAACATTCGCTTGATATTGGGCGCATAGGCCGGGTCGTCCATCGCGATGTGCAAGGTGTCGTCGACGAGCGTTTCGATCTCCTCGTTGAGATAGTTCGACGAGTTGAAGAGATGCCCCTTCTTGTAAGCCCAGAAGAAGTAATAGTCGGGGGTATTGAGCCATCCGCCGAAGTTTTCCAGGTGGAGCGGCAAGCGCTTGTCGACCAGGGCGGCTGTGCGCCAGTTCGCGCCCGGGATCTTGTCGATTTCTGTTTTGATCCCGATCTGGGCGAAGGCCTCTTGCAGCAAAAGGGCTGTTGGCTCCATCCAATCGGCCAGGCCGAGGCTGATCGAAAGCGGAACTTCAAAACCGTCCGCGAAGCCGGACATGGCCATGTGTTCTTTGGCCTTGTCCATGTCGGTCATGTAAGGCGACTTCCGGGGCCAGGCGATGTCATTCATCTCGGCGTCACCGCCCCACATCGGGGCACCGCGCCCGTAGGCGGCTGCCTGGAAAATCGCCTCATAGGGGATGGCATAGGCGAGCGCCTTGCGGACGTTTGCATCCTGGAAGGGTTCGAACTCAAAGTTCGGGCAGAGGCAGTGGATGCAATTTTCGATTGGCGTTGAGTACACTTCGACGCCGTCCATTGCGTCGAGCTCGGACGCATCCTTGTTTGGAATGTTGAACGACATCTGCACGTCGCCCCGCTCGATCAGGGCGCGGCGCGTGGCCGGGCTTGGGACTTCGCGAAGGATCACACGCTGGAACGCTGGGAGGGGACCGCCCACCCAGGCGTCGTTGCGCTCGTAGACGAGCTGCTGGCCTTGCTGCCACATCGCCACCTTGTAGGCGCCTGAACCTGCTGGGGTCGTGTGTAGATATTCCATGGCCCAGGGATCTTCGTCCGTCGCGTTGGCCTTTGCGACAGCGGAGTTGATGATGAAGGGCACGGGAACCGCCAGATCCGGCAGAGTTAGTTTTGAAGGCCGGTCCAGAGTGATGACAAAGGTCTCCTCATCGACCGCCACAAACTGGTCAGGCCGCTCCAAACCGCCGGCTTTCATCTGAACGGTGGGGAAGCCACCGACCGAAACTGCCCTATCATAGGACCACTTGACGTCCTCGGCGGTGACTTTGGTCCCGTCCCAGAAGGTTGCATTTGGCTTGAGCTTGAACGTCATCGTCAGCCCGTCGTCCGATATCGTCCAGCTCTCGGCCAGCTCAGGCTCGATCACAGAGTAATCGTAGGACAGACCGCCACCGGGAGCTGCTTTGGTGCCGAAACTCACGAGCCGGTCATAGCAATTCACGGCCACCTGATAGGAGGCGCGGTTCGTCCCTGTACGGTGCAGATCGAGCGAGTTGATGGTCTGGCCGGTGACCGCGACAAGCACCTCGGACGAGGCTGCCGAGGCCGGAATGGCCTTCAGAAATGGAAGCACGGCAGCGCCCATGACGCCGCCGGACATCTTCAAGAAATCCCTGCGGGAAGAGGTACCCATTTTGGTTGCCTTTCTTAGGAGGAGGATTCGATTGGGCAAAGGATGGGGCTCGCAAGCGTTGCGCTCAAATGCTATATCTGCAGCGGACCGATGCAAAAAACTCAACGGACGGGCGATTTGATGGGCGGGCGATGCGTCATCTTTTGATTTACGAGATGATTGAGGCGGTGCACCGGTCGGGATCCATTCGAAAGGCCGCCGAGGACAGCAACATCACCGCCTCGGCGCTGAACCGTCGGATCAAGGCCTTTGAGGACGAGTTTGGGTCAGAGGTATTTGAAAGGCTGCCCCGGGGGATGCGCCTGAACCCGGCAGGAGAGCTGCTCTTGCACCACATTCGCATGCAGAGACAGGACCTTACCCGTGTGCATTCCCAGGTGGCGGATCTGTCCGGGGTGCGGCGGGGCCATGTGAAGATCGCGTGCTCTCAGGCGCTGCTTCCTTATTTTCTGCCCCAGCAGATCGCGGCCTATCGCGCGGAATTTCCGGCAGTCACGTTTTCTGTCAACGTGCGCGATCGTATTCAGGCCGAGCGCGATCTGGTCAATTTCGAAAGTGATCTCGCGCTGGTTTTTGAGCCTGCTCATATGGTGGATTTCGAGGTGTTGCATGCCGTGAAGCAGCCCGTGCTGGCGGTTCTGTCGAAAGATCACCCACTTGCGAAACGAGGATCACTGCGGCTTCGGGATTGCCTGGACTTCGGGCTTGTCTTGCCGGGGCCGCAATATGGTGTCCGTGCGCTCCTTGAAATTGCGGCCCAGCGGATGGGTCGGAGGCTTGCGCCTGTTCTGGAAACTGAGTCGTTTGAGATGGTCCGGCACTACGCTGTCTATGAACAATCCATCGGGTTTCAGATCCCTGTGGGTCTGAGTGAGGAAGCCCGGCCGGAGCTTGCCTATATCCCGATTGCAGAACGAGATGTGGCAGGGGGAGATCTCTATCTGGGCCATTTAAAGGGCAGGGCCCTGCCGGTTGCGGCGTTGAAGTTCGCGCGGCAGGCCGCGACGGCGCTCGATCGCCATGCACAAACGCCTTTGGGCGCCTGAGACCCGGGCCAGTCGGTCACTTCAGAATTCACATCCCGGGCGTGGCGGGTCATACATGTGGCCAACACCACGGACAGAAGATGATCCACCATGCTTAAAGTAGGACTGCTCGGCGCTGGCCGTATCGGACAGGTGCACGCCGTCAATATTTCACGTCACCCGGCCTCGAGGCTCGTCGCGGTCTCTGATGTACATGCATCCGCCGCGGACTGTGTTGCCGAGGCTTGGGGGGCGACGGTCCGGTCCTCGGATGAGATCATTGCGGATCCTGCGATTGATGCGGTTCTGATCGCGACGTCGACGGATACGCATTCAGATCTGATCGAAGCGGCCACGCAGGCGGGAAAGGCTGTCCTCTGCGAGAAACCCGTCGACCTTAGTCTGGAACGCGCTCGGTCGTGTCAGGCTGTTGCGGCAGCCACGGGGCAACCTGTGATGATTGGCTTCAATCGTCGGTTCGATAGGAGTTTCAGTGCCATGAAGACGGCACTAGACGGGGGTGAGATTGGGCGCGCTGAGCTTCTGGCGATCACCTCGTACGACCCTGCGCCACCGCCGATCGCCTACGTCAAAGTGTCGGGCGGCCTCTTTCGCGATATGATGATCCATGATTTCGACATGGCGCATTTCATGATGGGCGAGGCGCCGGAGCGCGTGTCGGCTGTGGGATCCTCTCTTGTCGATCCAGAGATCGGCGAGGCCGGAGATGTCGACACGGCGGTCGCCACGCTGACCTATCGAGACGGACGGATCGCGGTAATCCGGACATCGCGCCGCGCGGCCTATGGGTATGATCAGCGGGCGGAGCTTCTGGGCTCGGACGGGTTGTTGCAGGTCGAGAACAAGCTTGAGACGTCGCTGATAAAGTCGACGGCAGACGGCGTGACCGGCGCCAAGCCAACCTACTTCTTCCTCGAACGCTACATGCCAGCCTACGAGGCAGAGTGGGCAGCCTTTGTGGATCTCGTCCTCAACGATGGACCCAACCCGGTTTCGCTGGAAGACGGGGTCACCGCCCTTGCCATGGCGGAGGCGGCAACCCGTTCTGCGGCCAGCGGCGTACCAGTCGCGCTAAACGACGTTTGATTGGACCGGAACGCGGATGACAGATCTTCTTAAAAAGCCTTTTGGCACCCACGGAAAAGTCCATGAGATCACGCCTCACTCGGCGGGATGGCGATATGTAGGGTTCTCACTTTACCGCCTTCGTGCCGGCGAAACGGTCGGAGAAGCGACTGGCGATAAAGAAGTGATCCTTGTTGTTGTCGAGGGGAAAGTGTCGCTACAGGGCGGTGGCGAGGATTGGGGCGTTTTGGGCGATCGGATGAGTGTCTTCGAGAAGTTGCCGCCCCATTGCCTGTACCTCCCGGATGGTTCGGACTGGACGGCGACGGCTGAGACAGACTGTGTTCTCGCGGTGTGTTCTGCGCCGGGTCGGGGCGGGCATGCGGCACGCCGGATCGGGCCAGACGGTATTTCACTGACGGAGCGCGGCACTGGCACGAACACGCGGTACATCAACAACATTGCAATGGAAGCCGAGGATTTTGCCGATAGCCTTTTGGTTACGGAGGTGTTCACGCCTGCCGGGCATTGGTCGTCCTACCCGTCCCATCGCCATGACGAGGATGATTTTCCACGAATCACCTACTTGGAGGAGACCTACTATCATAGGCTGAACCCTGCCTCTGGGTTTGGGATTCAGCGGGTCTACACGGATGACGGGTCCCTTGATGAGACCATGGCCGTGGCGGATGGGGATGTCGTTCTGGTGCCTCGGGGGCACCATCCCTGCGGCGCGCCTTATGGGTTCGAGATGTATTATCTGAACGTGATGGCCGGGCCTTTGCGGAAGTGGCGGTTTGTGGCGGCGCCGGAGGTGGCGTGGATCATGGAGCGTGACGGGTAGGTTCCGCCTCAACGGGCGACCAAGGTCTTAGGTCTCTCTGGACCGGGCGACGATTGGCGTGATTGTTCAAGAAATTGCACGCGGGTGCCTGCATATCCTCGAAAAGCTCGGAGATATGCGATGCAACTCAACGTAAACGGGGCGCCCTACGAGGTTCCGGAAGACTGGCAAGACGAGTCGCTTCTGTTCGTTCTGCGAGAGGCGCTGGGCCTTGTCGGGACGAAGTATGGATGTGGTGTCGGGCAGTGCGGGGCCTGCACGGTGGTGATCGCGGGGGAGGCGCGACGGTCTTGTCTCGAACAGGTCCGCGACCTTGAAGGCATGTCGATTGAGACGATCGAGGGTCTTGCGGCGGGGGAGGAGCTCCATCCGGTCCTGGCGGCCTGGATGGAGGCGCGTGTGCCTCAGTGTGGGTACTGTCAGGCGGGTCAGATGATGGCTGCCGTCGCGTTGCTGCGCGGTAATGCAAGCCCATCGGATGCCGATATTGATGCGGCCCTGGAGGGTAATCTCTGCCGGTGCGGGACGTATCAGCGTATTCGAACGGCCATTCATGCGGCCGCGGAAGCCTTGTCATGAAGCGCCGGCAGTTTTTGGCGGGCGGTCTTGCCGCGGTTGGGGCGGGCGGTGCTTATGTCGTGATCGCAGAACCTCAGCGGGCCATTCCAGCGATCCCGAAGCGGCCGGATGCCGAGACAGTCGATGCGATGAGCTGGATTGCTCACCGGAATGGGCGCTACGCGCTGTCCCTGTGTCGGGCGGAGATCGGGCAGAACATCTCCACCGGGTTCAAGCAGATCGCTTGTGCCGAGTTGGGCGTGCCTTGGGATGCTGTGGACGTTGAGTTGGCAGATACGGCCTCTATCCGGCCCTATCGCGCGACCGTGGGAAGCGAGAGCATTCAGGACTATGCCGTCCCGCTTGCGCGTGCCTGTGCGAGTTTGCGGGAGGCGGTCGCCGAAGGACGGACCGGGCGGGTCGAGGCGGACGAACGTGCCATAACGGACCTTCGGGCGTTCGCTGCGGGAGCCCTCGGCGATAGTGAGACTCTGGACAGGTTGCCGAGCATCCTGACTGGCGCGCCGCTCTTTGCAGGAGACGTTCAACTTCCCGACATGATCTACGGACGTGTTCTGCGGTCGCCTGTGTCACCGGAGTATCCGTCACGGCCGGTAACCTGGGACAGTGCGGCAGCGGCCGCGATTCCGGGGTTCTTGGGACTGGTGGAGGATGAGGACCTCCGCATGAGCAAATCTCAGGGCCTCGGTCTTCTTGCGCGGACGCCCGGAGCGTTGGATCGGATCGAAGCGGCGTTGTCCGTCGAATGGTCGAGTGAGGCCCCCGAAGGAGCGGACACGTTTGCCCGAGAGCTAGATGTGGACGCGCGCTCCGCTGCCGGACGACCCGATTATGAGATCGCCGAGGGCCAGGCGCCGGATGACGATGGTTGGACGGTCGATCTGAAGATCGAGACGCCCTTGGCCGCCCATGCTCCAATTGAACCGCGTGTTGCTTTGTCGGATGTCGGAGCTGATGGCGCGCGTTTGTGGGTCGGTTCCCAGGACCCTTTTTACGTCCGGGATGCTCTGGCAAAGGCGCTTCGGCTTGAGAAGGACGCGGTCACGGTTTTCCCGCGACGCGTGGGCGGCGGCTTTGGCGGCAAGGCTGTGCCGCTTGTCGAACAGGAGGCCGCCGTGTTGTCCCGGGCCGCCGGGCGCCCGGTCAAAGTGCAATGGACCCGCGCTCAGGAGTTCGCGCAGGCCTATCATCGCCCAACGACGAGCCATCGTGTCAGAGCTCGGGTGGAGGAGGGGCGCCTGACCCACTGGTCGCACAGAATGGCATCCGGCCACGTGATCTTTTCAAGCGCGGTCTTGCCGCCTTGGATGCAGCGTTTGACCGATTTCATCGGCGATGACGGGGCCGCCCGGGATCTGGTGCCGGTCTATAAGACCGGGGAGAGCTCCATCGGGTTCGATCTTCAGAGGTTGCCGATCCGCACGGGGGCCTGGCGCGGTCTAGGATCGGGGCCGAATACGCTGGCGATTGATGTGGCCATGGAGGCCTGCGCGCGGGCCGAAGGCCTTGATCCGATCGCGTTTCGTCTGGATCACCTGGCGGACCCGCGGCTCCGCGCGGTACTTGAGGCGGTGCGGGATCTTGCGGGTTATCAGGACCGTCCGGGGATCGGTGTCGGCTGCGGTGCCTATAAGGGCGTGAGCTACGGCGCCGTGGTGGCGGAAGCCGCAGTGGACAGCGATGGGACGCCGTCAATTACGCGCCTCTATTGCGCTCATGAGTGTGGGCGGATCGTCAATCGCGATCTCGTGCGGGCGCAGTGCGAAGGCAACCTCGCATGGGCTCTTGGGATGATCATGAGCGATGAACTTTCAGTGCAAAACGGTGGTATCGCTACATTGGATTTTTGGGACGCACCGATCCCGCGGATGCCCGATATGCCGCCTGTAGAGATTGAACTTTTGGAGTCAGACGCCATGCCAACAGGCGCTGGGGAGACTTTGATGGCGTCCGCACCGGCAGCGATCTTTAACGCGCTTCAGTCGCTGACTGCAAATCCGATAACCGTGTTGCCAGTCCGACCGGATCATTTCAGGGTCTGAAGTATGGAGGACTTTGCATCCGCCGCGATCCTGCGATTGATCCAGGTTGGCCTGGCGCGCCAAGGGCTGTCGGCTCCGGTACCGAGGGATGCGAAGGGGCCGCATGTACCTCTGAGCAGCAAGCGCGATCTGCTACGTGACATCGAGAGCCATGGTGGGGCGCTCGCCTTGCTGCGGATTGGCGAAGCGATCGATCATATGCCCAAGGATCCAACGCTTGTCGCGTTGGGCGCCGCGCGATCGCCGGGCGATCTGATGGGGCGGTGGCAGCGGCTTGCGCGCTTCGTGCATTCGCGCCATCGCACTGAAGTGATGGATCAGTCCGAGGGGCTTTTGGTTGTCCGCCATGTCTCACAGGTGGACGGTGAGGCGCCAAGTCGGTCCGAGGATCTGCTGATCCTGGGGGTTTTGGTTGGGTTGATGCGTTGGATTGGTGCCTCGGAGCTGAGCGCGGGTACTCGACTCAATGATCCCTGTTATTTCGACGGTGTGTGGCAGCGGCCTCCACAAGGCGACAAGACGGACACCTGGCACTTCACGTGGGGTGGGCAGGGCCAATCGCCGAGCCCGGATGTTCAGGAGGCTGGGCTGTTGGGAAGGTTGCAGGAGCTGATTGCTGGAGACCCGGCGTGCAGGTGGACGCTGGGTCTGGCCGCTGCATCCCTGGGGACATCGACGAGGTCACTGCAACGGCGTCTTGGTGAGGAAGGGGCGTCCTTTTCGCGCCTTCTGCGGGAGGTGCGAGCGACCGAGGCGGCGGAGATGCTTCAGAACACGATCCATCCGTTGTCCCAGATCGGGTTTCTTTGTGGATATTCGGATCACGCGCACTTCACGCGGTCCTTTAAGGATGCCGTGGGCGTCGCGCCGCGCCAATACCGAAGGGCGTTCCTGGGGTGAACGAAGTCATGGTGGAGGGCGGCCTTGCTATAGCGTGCGAGGGATGTCCAATGCCCATTCCCAAGCAGATATTTCTTCATCTTGCCAATGCACTGTCAGGCGACCTTCAATGAAGTAATTTGTTGCGTCGGCCGTCGCGGTTAGAAGACTTTCGATCTCAGCCGTCCCATCAGGTCTTTGATAAACTGCCCGATGATGGAAGCGCGCCTCGGCTGACTCCGGTGTCTCCGCTTCGATCCTGAAGTCCGCTGAGGTTTCATAGCCGAACGTAGTCCCAGTCTCGTCGTATTGGATGGCCGTATAGGGCTGGTGCCAACCCTCGGTCCGCCCGCCGCCAGGATCCATTGTTGAATGCCGAACCAAGTCTGGCGCATGCACCGCTCTGAACGTCTTTTGGAAAGGGAGGTCCATTGCAGTAGCGAACGCTTCGCGCATCGGCGTTGGGTCGCCTTGCAGAAGTGGGAGCTGTAATCGTCCGGAAGATATTTGGACCGTATGGGGCGAGGCCGACGGCCAGATCAGTGGCCAGTACGAAAGCGATAGGGCAATTCGCAGACGATGACCCGTCTGAAGCCGGTAGGCCGTCGTTGGGAAAGTGAGGGTCGTCTCCGAGAGGCCCTGAGTTCCGCTCTCAGAACGCCCTGTCGCCTCAGGGCTTAGTGCCAGGTTTTGAATAGTGCGGGTGATGAGGCTCGCTTCACCGTTTGGGGCAACATCGCAGAGGCGTGCAGTGATCTGACCCGATTGCTCGTGAGATGAGACGGCGAGTGTAAGTTCTGCGGCGCCGTAAACGACACACTCCTCCGACAAAGGCGCCGTTTCGAAGGTAAGCGAGCGCGCATCATCTTCGGATTGCTCAAGTGGCAGACCACCATACCGGCCGAAGTAACCGGTATCCCCGGATGCATTGCCAACAAGAAGGTTGAATGGGATTTGCCAGGGCGCGTTACCGCTGAGTGCACGGCATTCAGGGCCTCCCAAGTCAATCGGCCAAGGTCTTGTGCAAATTGAAGGTTCAGCGCTTTCAATCCAGAAACCTCGCCGTTTGGATAGCGCGTCTTGCGGCGGGTCATACTCACGCAGCCAGACTCGCATGCGGGGCCAGTCGGAGATGGCATTCGCCGCCTTCAACCAGTGGTCCCACCACGCCAAAGCGAGGTCCTGAAAGCCGATCGCCGGACCAGGGTGTCCATGATCTGGATAGTGGTGGCCCCAAGGCCCGACTACGCCCCACACAATGTCGGGACGCGCCGTTGTCAGCGACATGACAGAGTTCGAGTAGCGGTCCGACCAGCCGCCAACGGCCAGGATTGGGCTCGAAAGCCGTTCGGCCTGATGCGTGACAGATCCCCAGTTCCAATAGGCGCCAGGTCCCTCCTTCTCGACCCAGGCTTTGACGGGGTAAGTCAATTGATCAAGACGGTCCTGCCAGAGTTGCCGCCAGTTTGGGCCAACATTCGGCGTGGGGGGCGCCGCGAGGATCGCGGGCAGCGTGGCACCCCATTCGTAGGTGTCCGTCAGAAGGCACCCGCCCATGTGGTGAATGTCGTCTTCGTATCGGTCGTGGGTCGCGCAGACCGCAATGACGGCCTTCAATGCTTCCGGCGCATCGACATTGGCCTGAAGCGCCGCCGTGCCGCCCCAAGACGTGCCAAACATACCGACAGAGCCCGAGCACCAGGGCTGCGCCGCGATCCAGTCGATCACATCGCGTGCGTCGGAAAGCTCATGGTCGGTGTACATGTCCGCCATATGGCCTTCGCTGTCGCCGGACCCGCGCATGTCGACCCGAAGGCATGCGTAGCCGTGGGCTGCAAAGTAGGGATGGTTTCGCTCATCGCGCGCCCGCACCATATCTGCCTTGCGATACGGGATGTATTCGAGGATTGCGGGGACGGGCGTTTGGTTGGCGTCCTCGGGTAGCCAGAGCCGGGCGGCAAGCGGGACTCCATCGGGCATCGGGATCCAGACGTGGTCTGTAACGTTGACGGTCACTTGTTCCCCCGCCTCACGCATTTTTTTGGATGCTCGGCATTGGGATTAGCCGCCTTGCCTCAGGAAGAGATGATCATTGATCATCCTGCGATCATTGCCGAAATTTTCAAGCGGCAATGCAGGATACAAGAATTTTTGAAGATTTTTCTTCTCAACTCTCAAATCGAGGGTACACTTTCTGAATTGGAATGGCGCGTAGGGGATTCGTGGGCGTGCCCAGCAAGACAGAAACAGCTCGGCTTGCGCAGGATGAAGGTCTCGCGACCTTTGGATCCGAAGTCCGCGAATTGCGGAAGGCGCGGCAGATGACCCTGTCTGATCTTGCGCAGGACAGCGGTGTTTCCATCAGCCACATCAGTGCGATCGAGCGTGGCGCGGTGAGCCCGACCCTTGGAAAGATTGCGCGCATTGCCGAGGCCCTCGGTGTTCCCGAAGAGTGGTTTTTCTCCCTCCGGCCAGGCTCTGGCCCGCTGGAGCGCCGCTATGTCGTGCGCAAAGAGAACCGGAGAAACCTGAACCTCCTCTACGGAGAAACCGTCGAGGATGCGGGGTACTCCGATGGTCTTTTGTCGTCGTCCGTGGGCGGCGGCTTCCATATGGGGATCTCTGATTATCCGCCGTTCAGCGAGAAGGTGGCTGATGAGCTTTACTCCCGCGAAGGCGAGCAGCATGGCTTTGTCCTGGAAGGCGAGCTTGTGCTTCGCCTGGAAGATGAAATCATCACCGTCCGGGCCGGAGACAGCTTTAGCTTCCCCGGTCATGTCCTTCACAGCACACGCAACAAAAGCGACCAACCCGCTCGCCTGATCTGGGTGAACTCGCCCGTGATTATTCCGAAATATGCGGCCCTGAACACAGAAAACGACCCGTCGGAGGCAAAACCGGCCGCACAAGAAAAACGCTCCGGCAGTTAAGAAACTTTCGTCTGGCCCGCCCAAGCGACGGGTGGACCAGACATCGACCAAAGAATGATAACGACAGGGAGACTACGATGAACCCGACTAAGCCGAATGGCATTTCGCGCCGCTCGCTTCTTGCCAGCGCCGGTGCGTTTGGTGCAGCAAGCGTTGCCTTTCCGCACATGGCCATCAGTCAGGATGGAAAAATCCTGACTGTCCGGTCCTATTCTGACTTGCAGATCCTGGACCCGGCGTTCCGGCTGTCCCTTCCCGAGGATGACATCATCCGCGCGATCTATCCGCCGCTGATCGAGCCTGTTTCTGGTGATACTTGGGAGTGGAAGACAGTCGCAGCGGCATCGATGGAACAGTTGGACGATCTGACCATCGCGTTCACGCTGAAGGAAAACATGGGCTTCACTGACGGCTACGGCCAAGTGACGGCTGAAGACGTTAAGTTTTCGATCGAGCGGATCGCCGATCCGGCGAATGAAAGCCCCTATGCCGGGGACTGGGCAGCACTGAAAGAGGTGGAAGTCAAAGACACGCTTTCCGGCCTCATCCACCTCAACAACAAGTTTGTCCCACTTTGGACGACGACGCTTCCGACGCCTGCTTCGTGCATTCTGTCTAAGAAAGCCGTGGAAGAACTGGGCGGAAAGATCGGCACCGAGCCGGTGGCGCAATCGGGCCAGTATTTGCTGACCGAGTGGGTGCCGAAGCAGCGCACTATCCTCAAGCGCAATCCCGATTGGGCGCATGAACCTGGTGGGTTCGAAGAAATCCACATTATTCCGATTGAGGACCCGGCAACCGCGGAACGCGGGTTTGAAGCGGGCGATCTTGACTATACCTGGACCAGCGTCTCATCACTTCCGCGGCTGAAGGAAAACCCGCCTGCGGGCAGCGTGGTGCTTGAGAAGCCGTCGCTGGCCTATGTCTGGATGGGGATCAATAAGGACAACGAGGCGCTTCAGGACGTGCGCATTCGCCGGGCGATCCAGCATGCGATCGACCGTGAGATTGTTGTCGATGCGGCCTATTTTGGTGCGGCCAGTGTCGGAAACGGCATCGTTGCACCGGGCCTGCCGGGCAGCCGCGATGCGGTGACTTATGACTACGATCCTGACAAGGCGCGTGCGCTTCTGGCCGAGGCCGGAGCGGAGGGATTGAGCATTACGCTTGATATCCTGAACCAGTCAGAGCGTCTGACGGCAGCGCAGGTGATCCAGGCCAATCTAGCCGATGTCGGCATCGCTTGTGAAATCAAGCAGAACGACAGCGGGACATTCTGGTCGCTTGGATCGAAAGATGGCGACTACTTCATGAACCTGCAGCTCGTGCTCAGCCGGTTCTCGATGCAGCCCGACCCGTCCTGGGCGACGGTCTGGTTTACGCCAGAGCAGGTCGGCGTCTGGAACTGGGAGCGTTTTGACGACGCTGAATACAAGGCGCTGCATGACGAAGGTCTTGTGGAAAGCGATCCTGTGAAGCGGGACGAAATCTACAAGCGCATGCAGGCGCTTATGGACGAAAGCGGCTGCTACGTCTTCCTGACCCATGAGGTCGTTGGTGCGATCCACAAAGATACGATCGAGCCCGGCCTGAAGCCAAACGGTGAATCTCTCCTGTCGGACTTTAAACCGGCATGATCCACCTTGGGCGGGCCTGACGATGGGCCCGCCCTTTTTCCTGGCACGAGGGCTCAAGAATGCTGACCTACGCCGTTAAGCGATTGGGGCTGGCTGTGGCCATTGTCTCGGTGGCGATGTTCCTGCTGTTCTGCATGATTTATCTGGTGCCGGGCGATCCCGCCTCGGTCGCATTGGGGCCGCGCGCCACCGATGCGATGAAAGAGGCGCTTCGGATCAAGATGGGGCTGGACCAGCCGATCTGGATTCAATTCTGGAACTTCTTTTCTGGGGCTTGGACCGGGGATCTGGGGGAAGAAGTGCTATCGGGCCGTCCGGTCCTCGATGTGGTGATGGAGCAGCTTCCGTTTACACTCGCGCTTATCGCGGGCGGGATCAGCTGGTCGGTTGCTCTCGGAATTCCGCTTGGATGCTGGGCGGCGATCAACCGAGGCAGTTTCGCCGACCGATTGGTTGGTCTCCTGTCCGTCGCGGTGATCGCGGTGCCTTCGTTCGTTATCGCCATCTACGCGCTTTTGATTTTCGCGGTGACCTTGCGCTGGCTCCCGGCCATCGGGGCAGGGGAGCCGGGTCAGCTTGGTGATCAACTGGTGCACCTGATCCTGCCGTCGCTGGCCGTCGGGCTTGGCTGGGTCGGGTATATCGCGCGGATGGTGCGTGCCTCGATGCTGGAGGTGCTGGAGGCGAGCCACATCCGGACGGCCCGGGCCTTTGGGCTGCCGGAGAACATGATTACCTATCGCTACGCTCTGACGATTGCGATCTTGCCGACGATTACACTTCTCGGCGTCGGCATCGGTCAGATGCTGTCCTCGGCGGTTTTTGCCGAGATCGTCTTTGCGCGCCCCGGAGTGGGCAAGCTTGTGTATGACGCCATCCTGACGCGGAACTTCCCGGTCGTGACCGGCGCCGTTCTGGTGACCACTGTCATCTTTGTTCTTCTGAACCTCATTGCAGACCTCATTGTTGGAGCATTGGACCCCCGTGTCAGAAGCAGTTTCTAACCCCCCCGCCGCCCCTGCCAGGCAGTCCGAGCTTTGGCGCTCTGTACGCCGACTCCTGCGTGAACCATTGGGCGTTTTTGGCTTGTCACTGGTTCTTCTGGTGATCTTTGGGGCCGTCTTCGCCGATCTCTTAACCTCTTGGGACCCGACGAGGATCAATCCGCGTGACCGGTTCCTTGGCCCAAGCGGAGATCACCTCCTCGGGACCGATCAACTGGGACGGGATTTGTTCGCGCGCGTCCTTCATGGTGGCCGGATCGCGCTTTATGTGGCGCTCGTGTCTACCGCCATTTCGCTGGCTATCGGGATCGTTCTAGGGCTGATCGCGGGCTATGGACCGCGGTGGCTCGACAACCTCTTGATCCTTCTCTTTGACGCCACAAAGAGCTTCCCGACCGTGATGCTGGCGCTTGCGCTGGTGACGATTGTCGGCCCCTCGCTGACCGCCGTTCTTATCGTGGTCGTGATTGTGAATGTGCCCGGATATGCACGGATAATCCGAACGCAGACGATTGCGATCAAATCATCGGAATTCGTAACAGCGGCCAAGAGCATGGGTGCCTCGAATGCCCGTATTCTTGCGGTTCACATCATGCCCAATGTGATCGGTCCGCTCGTGATCCTCGCCTCGATGGATATCCCGGTGGTGATCGCGATCGAAGCAGGCATGAGCTTT
>CAWUIX010000003.1:0-17379 GCA_963922395.1 uncultured Rhodobacterales bacterium
TGTCCGCCTATTCAACTTATCCGCTCCGAACGCGGGCCCTGCTTGAAGAAGCCGGAGTGGTTCCAGCGCCCGGCGTAAACTACTATGGGTTCCCGCAGTTCCCGGACACCTACGTCACCTTCTATCGCGAGGACATCTTCTGCGATGAAGGCGAGATGGCGGCGTTCATGGAAGCTTATGGGACCAACCTCCCGTGCTCATACGAAGATTGGCAGGACACCGACTGGACCAAGTGGGGACAGATCGGCGAGTTCTTCCAGCGTGATGCAGGCGAGATGCTGGCAGGAGAGGAGCTGACCGAACCGTTCTACGGCATCGCGTACCAGGCCGGGAAAGGCTATGACTTCTCGACCATGCAGGTGAACGCCTTCATCTGGCAGCAAGGCGGTGACATCTGGGACGAATCCAAAGCGCCCGAAGCCCAGGCCGAAGGTGTGGTGAACTCTGATGTCTCAGTTGCGGCCTTCGATGAGTATCTGAGCTACCTTCAGTACATGCCACCCGTCGCCCAGACTGGTCAGATGGACATCTTCGTGATCCAGGACCTTTACATGCAAGGTAAGGTTGGCGCGATCATCGACTGGGTAGGTCTTGGTGAACCTGTACTCGACCCAAGTGCATCGACCGTCCACGACAAGTCGGCCTTTGGCCCTGCGCCCGGCACACGCAAAGCGGACGGTTCGATTGACCGAACTGGTAACATCGGCGGCCAGCCCTTCGTCCTGACGACCTGGAACTCGGATGAGGTCGTCAATGAAGCGTTGAATGTCGTGAAGTGGTGGCTGAACCCAGAGACGCAGCTTGCCGCTGTGTCGAATGGCGGTCAGTCCGGTCTGATGAGCGTCATGGCCATGCCAGAGTACAATGACCTGCGCCCGTGGAACCGCGCCCATGTCGAGATGATCGACTGGCAGAAGGACGTCTGGCACATCCCCGAATTCTTCGAAATGCTGACGCAGCAGCAGGAAGAATTCGACAAGGCGATCACTGGTCAGCAGTCCGCCCAAGAAGCGCTCGATGCTGTTGCTGAGTTCCAGCAGGAGCTTCTCGAGGACATCGGCTTCATCGAGTGATCTGAACCCTAAGGCGGGGGCCCGCGCACCGGGCCTCCGCACTCCCAAAGTCCCAACACCACGCTTTCGACGAAGGAAGAGCTGACAATGGCGGACGTGCCAACTCAGAACCAAACGGGCACGGCGGCGCCCCAGACGGGGGGTGGCTTCGGCGCTTGGCTGCTTGATCCAAAGCGGCGCGGGCCCCTTCTGGTTGCGCCAGCGATCATCATACTCTTCGTTATGAACATCTTCCCACTGATGTGGTCGTTCGGGCTAAGCTTTTTCAATTACCGCGCGTCGAGCCAGCGGGTGCCGCGCTTTCGCGGCCTCGACAATTATCAGGACGTCCTGACGGACGAAAAGGTCTGGGAGCGGTTTCAGACTACCGCGATCATCGTCGGGTCCTCGGTTATCCTACAGCTGATCGTGGGCTTCCTTCTGGCGCTTCTCTTTGCCAAAGCCTTCCCAATGCGCCGCATCGTCCTGATGCTCGTGCTGACCCCGATGATGCTGTCTTTCGTGTCGGTCGGCGTGTTCTTCAAGCTCTTCTACGAACCCACGTTCGGCGTTGTGAGCTTCGTACTGAACAAGGTGACATCCGAACCCTTCGTGCTTCTTGGCTCTCCGGAGGGCGCCATCTTAGGCATCGTTATCGCGGACGCATGGATGTGGTCGCCATTCGTGATGCTGCTCGTGCTCGCGGGGCTCGTGTCCGTGCCCAAGTATCTTTATGAGGCGGCCGAGATCGACCGCGCCAGCACATGGCGCACCTTCCGGACGATCACCTTCCCCTACATCAAATCGCTTCTCCTGCTTGCGGTGCTCTTCCGAACCATCGAGACGTTCAAGCTTTTTGATATCGTCTACATCATCACCGAAGGCGGCCCCGGTTCGTCCACGGAAACGATCGCGGTCTACCTCTACCGAACGGCTTTCCAGTTCTTCAGAACAAGCCAATCTTCGGCCCTTGCCTATATCGTACTGTTCATCGTGATCGTGCTGACCAACCTTTACCTCTACTCCGTCAACCGGCGCGCCGAGGAGGTGTCCTGATGGCCAGAAAACATCGCGAAATCGGCAAAGCAGGTTGGGGCTACACGGCCATCGCGTCGGTTATCGGGTTTATCTACTTCTTCCCGGTCCTCTGGATCATCCTAACCGCCTTCAAGACGCGGACAGATGCGCTGGCCGTGCCGCCAAAGCTCTTCTTCACGCCGACCTTCGAAAACTTCGTAAGCGTGTTCTACAGAACTTCGATCACCACCGGGACCGCCCAGGCGACCGATATGGGGCTCTACTTCTTCAACTCGATCTTTATCGCGTTCACGTCGGTGGGACTTGCGTTGATCGTGGGCACGCTCGCTGCGTACGCCTTTTCGCGCTATCCGCTTAAAGGAAACGACACCTACCTCTTCATCATCCTGACCACCCGGATGATGCCCCCTATCGTGGTGATCATCCCGATCTTTTTGATGTTCCGCCTCAGCGGCCTTGCAGGCAGCTATTGGGGGATCATCCTGCTCTACACGGCCTTCAACATTCCGTTCTCAGTCTGGCTGGTGAAGTCCTTCTTCGATGAGCTGAACCCCGAGATTGAGGATGCCGCACGCATGGACGGCGCCAATGAGCGCAGGGTTTTCTTCAACTTCTGCATTCCACAGATTTTGGCCGGTCTCTCGGCAACCTTCGTGTTCGGGCTGATTCTGACCTGGAACGAATTCCTGTTCGCGCTACTCCTAACCGGGGTCGAAACCCGAACGGTGCCTGTTGCAATGGCCCGCACACTCGGTGGCGAGGTTGGCGTGGACTACGGGCTGTTGGCGGCGATTGTAACGCTGTTCCTGATCCCAATCTTCTTCGTCACGTTTCTGCTGCAGAACCAGTTGCTGCGTGGTGTGACATTCGGAACGGTCAAAAAGTAATGTCGATCGAACTCAAGAAACTCACCAAACGCTTCGGGTCCCTGACCGCCGTTGATGCCATTGATCTGGATGTCGGCGATGGCGAGGTACTCTGCCTGCTCGGCCCCTCGGGCTGCGGAAAGACCACGACACTTCGCATGGTTGCCGGTCTGGAAGCGGCCTCCGACGGCGACGTCATGCTGGGCGGAAAAAGGGTGAACGAGCTTGCCCCGCGCGAGCGCAACGTGGCGATGTCGTTCCAGTTCTACGCGCTTTACCCCTCTCTGTCGGTCGCAGAAAACCTGGCCTTCCCGCTCTATGCCGAGCAACTATCCGGTGCCGAAATCGAAAAGCGTGTGGCGCAGGTCGCTAAAACCCTTCAGCTCGAAAACATCCTCAAGCGCACGCCCGGCCAACTCGCCGAGGGAGAAAAACAGCGGGTCGCTGTCGGTCGGTCGATCATTCGCGATCCGCAGTGCTTTCTCTTCGACGAACCGCTGTCGCGTCTCGATGTGCAACTGCGCGAAGAGATGCGGGGCGAGATCAAGGAAGTTCTGCAGGACCTCTCCCGGCCCACCGTCATCGTCACCCATGACCAGCTTGAGGCGCTAACAATGGCCGACCGGATCGCCGTTATGCGCGACGGCCGGATCGAACAAGTGGACACGCCACACAACGTCTTTCAGTCGCCGTCGAACCTCTTCGTCGCCGGCTTTATCGGCACACCACAGATGAACCTGGTCTCGGCGACGCTGAAGGGATCGAATGGTGAAGGCCTCGCGGACTTCGCCTTCGAAGGGGACCAATCCCTCAAGATCAAAGTTGATCCAGCGGTCTCACAACTCGCTCCGGGAGCAACGGTCACGCTGGGGATCCGGCCGCGGAACCTCGAGATGAGCCAGGAACCCACTGAGGACAGCCTCTCGACGAAAATCGATATGGTCGAACCCATGGGCGCCGAAACACTAGCCCATATGAACGATGGCCACCACGATCTACGGCTGGTGACTGACTGGCGCGTGCCATTAGCGGAAGGCGATCACGTCCACACACGGTTCCCACCCGACACGACCCATATCTTCACCGAAGACGAACAGGTTCTAAGGAGCACGCCATGACTGCCGCACAGGCGAAACTGATCGAACGGTGCATCATCGGGCTGTGCGTCGTTTCCATTCTCTTCGTGTTCCAGCCGTTCTCGATCCACCTCTTTTCGATCGGCTGCGTGACCGTGGTGATCGGTGCGC
The DNA here is from genome assembly GCA_963922395.1 of uncultured Rhodobacterales bacterium. GTDB lineage: Bacteria > Pseudomonadota > Alphaproteobacteria > Rhodobacterales > Rhodobacteraceae > Ovoidimarina. The sequence goes on from CAWUIX010000003.1 coordinate 4,204, forward strand.
TGGCCTTTAACCTCGTACCCCTCTGCCGCGAAGGCGTCCCGTTCAGCGCGCTTCGAAAGGCTGCGATCATTGTTCTGATCATCCTCGCCGTCGCCGCGGCACTCGGCGTGGGAACCGCTTTCCTTTATGTTGAGTATCTGGGGAGCTTGAGATGAGCGGTTTCGACGTTTCTGTTGTCGGCCTCTACATTCTCGACATTCTGGGCCGCCCGGTCACAGCCATCCCGGAAGGTGGCAATGTCGATTTCATCGAAGAGATCCGGCTGACCGTCGCGGGGACCGCCGGGGGCACAGTGGTCGATCTCGCGAAGCTCGGGCTAACGTGTCAGGCGGTTGGTGCGGTCGGCGACGATGAGAAAGCCGATTTCGTCGTGGATCACATGAACCGCATGGGAATCGACTGCCGCCTGATGCAGCGGCTCGACGGGCTCGAGACCTCCGCGACCATCCTCAATGTACGCCCGAACGGTGAACGCCCGGCCCTGCATTGCCGCGGCGCTTCGGATCACTTCGATGTGTCCGACGATATGCTGGCTGAGGTTCTGGATTGCCGGTTTTTTCACCTTGGCGGGACCGGCCTTCTGGCCAAACTTGATGGCGCCCCAAGCGCGCGGCTTCTGAAGGCCGCGAAAGAGGCAGGATGCGTCACGACATGGGATCTGGTCGGCGCCGGACCGGACACATGGCAGTTCGTTGAACCGCTCCTCCCGCATATCGAATACTTCATTCCCTCGATCGAAGAGGCCGAGATCCTCAGTGGCATTTCCGGCGTCGAAGAGAATATTCAGTTCTTTCAGTCACGCGGCGTGAAATGCCCGGTTCTGACCATGGGCGGCGACGGGTCAATCATCGCCAATGGAGAAGACCGCATACATGTCCCGGCCTATGACATCGAGGTCGTGGATACGACCGGATGCGGGGATGCCTTTACTGCGGGATTCATTGCTGGTCTTGCTGACGGGCGCAACCTGACGGAAGCCGCACACCTGGGCACGGCCTCCGCCTCGCTCGTGGCAAGCGGGCTCGGGTCGGATGCCGGGATCGTCGACCGCGCGCAGGTCGAAGCCGAAATGGCGCGCTGGCGGCAATGATCGCCGGCGTCGCAGGAACCTTCGACACCAAGGGCAAAGAGCTCTCCTACATCGCCGACCTCATCCGATCCGCAGGGGTGAAAGTGCGCACAATCGATCTTGGCACAACCGGCCAGAGTCAGGCGGATATTTCGGCAGAGACGGTTGCCGCATTCCACCCGAACGGCGCAAGCGCCGTCCTGGGACAAACAGACCGGGGTGCGGCCGTTAGCGCAATGGCCGAAGCCTTTGAAACCTACACACGTCAGGCCAACTGGATTGGCGGCCTGATCGGCGCCGGCGGATCCGGCGGAACCGCGCTCCTGGCGCCTGCCATGCGCGCCCTACCCGTTGGCACGCCAAAGGTCTTGGTCTCGACGGTCGCCAGTGGCAACGTTGGTCCCTACGTCGGACCGAGTGATATCGCGATGATCTATTCGGTCACCGACATTCAGGGGCTGAACCTAATTTCCGCCCGCGTCCTCGGGAATGCCGCCCATGCTCTTGTCGGTATGATGCAGCATGAGGTGCCGGAAATCTCGGCGAAACCCGCAATCGGCCTGACCATGTTTGGCGTTACGACGGCGGCGGTCAGCCACATCGCGGACGCGCTTTCGGCAGAGTTCGATCCCCTCGTGTTCCACGCCACGGGAACCGGCGGACGCTCGATGGAGAAACTCGTCGACAGCGGGATGATCGAGGCGGTTGTGGACCTCACAACAACTGAAGTGGCCGACATGATGGTCGGCGGCGTCTTCCCTGCGACGGAAGACCGGTTCGGCGCGATCATACGGACCGGCATCCCTTACGTGGGCTCGCTAGGTGCGCTCGACATGGTCAACTTCGGGGCGCGGGACACTGTGCCAGACGCATTCGCAGACCGCACCTTTCATATCCACAATCCGCAAGTGACGCTGATGCGCACGACGCCGGAAGAGAATGACAGGTTCGCCGCCTGGATCGCCGAACGGCTGAATGCAATGACCGGCCCCGTGCGGTTCCTGATCCCCGAGGGCGGTGTCTCTGCCATCGATGCGCCGGATCAACCGTTCTACGATCCTGAAGCATTGCGCGCCCTAACGCACCGATTGCAGGCAGATGTGATCCAGACGCAAGACCGCCAGCTGATCACAGTGCCCCACAACCTGAACTCGACAGCCTTTGCCGAGGCGGCACTGACCGCCCTGAAAGAGATCCTCTGATGCCCATACCCCGCTCCGAAATCCTGTCCCGCCTCCGCAGCAAAATCGCGGCGGGACGCCCGATCATTGGAGGCGGCGCCGGAACCGGCCTATCTGCCCGGTGCGAGGAAGCAGGCGGCATCGATCTGATCGTGATCTACAACTCGGGCCGCTACCGCATGGCCGGACGCGGCTCGCTTGCGGGCCTCCTCGCGTATGGCAACGCAAACGAGATCGTGGTCGACATGGCGAAAGAAGTCCTACCGGTCGTCAAGGACACTCCGGTCCTGGCCGGGGTTAACGGAACAGACCCGTTCATGATCCGTGAAAAGTTTCTCAAAGAGCTGATCGCGCTTGGGTTCTCTGGTATTCAGAATTTCCCGACCGTCGGATTGATCGACGGCACATTCCGAGCCAACCTCGAAGAAACTGGAATGGGGTTTGACCTTGAGGTCGATCTCGTCCGGGCGGCGCGGGACGTGGACTTGCTCACAACACCCTACGCCTTTAACCCCGAAGAGGCGCACGCCATGGCGGAGGCAGGGGCGGACATTGTCGTGGCCCATATGGGGCTGACCACCGGCGGCGACATTGGCGCCGAAACCGCGCTCAACCTGGATCAGTGTGTGACTGCCATCGACGCGATGGCCGAGGCCGCGCGGGATGCCAACCCCGAAGTCATCGTCCTCTGTCACGGCGGTCCCATCGCGATGCCGGACGACGCGAGCTACGTCCTTGCAAGGACAAAGGGCTGCGAGGGGTTCTATGGCGCCAGCTCCATGGAGCGTCTGCCCTCAGAAACCGCGTTGGTCGCACAAACCCGCGCCTTCACCGAAATCGGAGCAAAGCCATGATCGGAACTTTTATGATGTCCGCCGAGACTCCTCCGGAAGAGCTCGATTGGGGCAAGCTCCGGTGGATGTCGCACCCGCCCTCCACAGGCGCCGGCCAGCTGACGGTGATCGAGGTGAACATCACGCCTGGCAACGGCCACGACTTCCACAAGCATCCCGATCAGGAAGAGGTCATCTACTGCATCTCCGGCAAAGTTGAGCAGTGGCTGGATCAGGAGATGCGCATTCTCGGCCCGGGCGATAGCGTCTTCATCGGCGCTGATGTTGTGCACGCAAGCTTCAACGTGGGCGACAGCGATGCCCAGCTTCTGGCCATTCTCGGACCATGCGTCGGGGATGAGGGTTACGAACTAGTGGACGTGGCCAGCGAAGCTCCATGGAAGGACCTTCGCTGAGTGCTTTGTCCTGGTCGTCTGTCAGGGCGCCTCCCACTGCCCGCTTTCAGCAGACTTAAGGACGGCATCCGTCACCAGATCCGTCTTATGCGCATCGGCGAAGGTCGGCGCCGCCGCGGCACCGTCGAGCCCCTGAATGAAATCCGCCGCCTGATGCACAAAGCTCTCCGCATATCCGATGGAAAGCCCCGGCACCCACCAGTTGCCCATATAGGGATGATCGCCATCGGTGACGTGGATCGAACGCCAGCCGCGCTCTGTCCCCTCATCGCTGTGATCAAAGTACTGAAGGCGGTGCAAATCGTGCAGATCCCAGATGATAGAGGCATTCTCGCCATTGATTTCGAGCGTGTAGAGCGCCTTGTGCCCGCGCGCGTACCGCGTGGCCTCAAACAGCGCCATGGAGCCATTGCTGAACCGCGCCATAAAGGCGCTGGCATCATCGATCCCGACCGGCTCCACCTTCCCCGTCAGGTTATGCTGGCGCTCTTTGATGAAGGTCTCGGTCATGGCCGTGACCTTGTCGATCCCACCGTTGAGCCACATCGCGGTGTCAATACAATGTGCCAGCAAGTCCCCGGTCACACCGGATCCGGCCACTGCCTTGTCTAGACGCCACAGCGCCTCGCCACCCTGTGGAAGGTCGTCGGCAATTGTCCAATCCTGTAGGAACTGTGCGCGGTAGTGAAAAATGCGCCCGAGCTTGCCGGACTCGATTAGGTTCTTCGCGTGGGTCACCGCCGGGATGCGTCGGTAATTATACCAAACCATGTTGGGCACACCGGCCTTCTCGACCGCCGCAACCATCTCTGAAGATTCCGCGGCCGTCCGACCCAGCGGCTTCTCACACATCACCATCTTGCCCACTTCAGCGGCCGCAATGGCGATGTCGTGATGCATGTCATTGGGCGCGGCAATGTCGATCAAGTCGATATCGTCCCGGGCCACCAGCGCCTGCCAGTCGGTTTCCACACTGCCATAGCCCCACTGATCCGCAAACGCCTGGGCGCGATCCTTGTTCCGCGCGCAAACCGCCGTGAGCTCCGGCTCGTAGCCAAGATCGAAGAACCGGGGCGCCTGGGTGAAGGCATTGGAATGGGTTCGTCCCATGAACCCATACCCGACGATGCCGATGCGTAGCTTCTTCTTGCTCATCTTATTCACTCCACCCATGGGCGTCGCGCACCTTGATCATTGTGGCGAGGATGTCGTTCCAGGTCTGTTGATCTTCCAGAACCGCATTTGGGAACATGCATCCGTCCCAGCAAATGTGGCGCATACCTCGGGTGAACGGACCGTCGTCACCGGTCAGCCACATGCCCGAATGCTTGACCACGTCAAGCTTGCCATTCGGGTCCGTCGCCATGCAGTGGCGCCCGGTCTTGTCGTGACTGCCCTGCCCGTGAACCGTGCCGTCATTCTGCGCGACGTGGAAATCAATGGTCCACGGGCGCAAGGCATCGGCAACCTTCTGATAAGCCGCATCAAGGGCGTCACTGTCATCCAGCTGATCCGGCGAAATCAGCGCATGTTCAGGCGCGTTATATCCCAGCGTGTAGAGCATCGAATGCGCCATATCGGCCTGATAGCCCAGGACATCCGGGCGCCCGACGGCCTCGAACAAATCCAGCATATCGCGCCAGGAATGCATGCCACCCCAGCAAATCTCACCTTCGGCGGCCAGCCGTTCCCCGTGATCCGCGGCAATGTCGCAGGCCTGCCGGAAGGTCTCTGCTATCTTGGCGGTGTTCCCCGCAGGATCCTCGGCCCATTCGGCAACGCCCGTTGCCGTATCGATCCGCACGACCCCGCTTTGCCGAACGCCCAGGTCGCGCAGCCGTCCCATGATCTTGCAGGCCTTCTCAACCGCCGCGAGAAATGCGGTGCGTCCCTCACCTTCATCCATGGCCGACCCGCCCCCGACCGGCGGCCAAACCGGCGCAACGGCAGAGCCGATGGCAAGACCCCGACCACCAACGTTGTCTGCCAGCTCCTTGATCCCATCATCGTCGACGTCGATGGACGTGTGAGGATCCGCCAAAAACAGGTCGACACCATCAAATTTAACGCCATCGACCTCTGCCGCAGCGGTCATATCCAGCATTGCATCTAGTGAAATCGGTGGCTCATCATCGCCCTTGCCAACCAGGCCAGGCCACATTGCATTATGTAATTTGGGGAAAGTGTTCCCGCCCATTGCATCCTCCCGCGGTGGGTTTCCTCGCGCGACATGCTTTCGGGTTGGGCGTCCAAAAGCAATCTTTTTCTGACGTACGCCCCTCAACTCTTGCTTTCACGAAAGGTGGCCCGGGTCTATGCTGGCGCTCAACAGTACAGGGAGGTCACCAATGAAGATCGGATTTTGCATGCTCCTTTGGACAACGTCCGTGGGGGAAGAGCACAAAGGGCTTCTCGCGGACATCAAGTCCACCGGTTATGACGGGGTCGAGGTCCCGGTCTTCGCCGGCACACCGGACGACTACGCCGAGACCGGTCAGATGCTCGACGACCTCGGCCTGGGGCGTACTGCGATCTCGGTCATCCCGACACCGAACATGAACATCATCAGCGACGACCCTGCTGACAGGAAACGTGGCGAGGACCACCTGAAATGGCTGGTCGACTGCGCAGCCGCACTTGGCGCGGACGGGATCGGTGGCCCCCTGCACCAAACTCTCGGCCACTTTTCCGGCGAGGGCCCGACCGAGGCAGAGTTTGATCGTGCTCGCGAAGTGCATCAGGTGGTCGGCGATCACGCACAGGCAAATGGTCAGGTGTTCGCGCTCGAGGCGGTGAACCGGTTCGAGACCTACTTCGCCAACACGATGGACGATCTTTGCGCTTACACGCGAAGCCTCAACCACCCTGCGATCAAGACCATGTACGACACCTTCCATGCCAATCTGGAAGAGAAGGATCCGGTGGACGCCTTCACCCGAAATGCCAGTGATGTTGTCCACATCCACATCTCGGAAAACGACCGCGGGGTGCCGGGGCGCGGACACGTCCCCTGGGCCGAGACGTTTAAGGCGATCAAGGCCAGCGGCTATGACCGGTGGTTGACGATCGAGGCCTTCGGGCGGGGATTGCCGGAACTGGCCGCCGCGACGCGGGTCTGGCGCGACTTCGCGGAGTCGCCGGAGGCCTATTACCGCGATGGATACGCCTGCATTCGAAACGGATGGGACGCGGCATGAGCGACTTTGCGGGGCAATCGGCCATCGTCACGGGCGGGGCGCAGGGTATCGGTGGCGCGGTGGCGGACGCGCTTCGCAAAGGGGGCGCCCGCATCGCCATCTGGGATATGGACAGGGCGCTCGCAGAAGAAAAGGCCGCTGCACTGGACGGCGATGCTTTGGCCGTCGAAGTCGATATCGGAGATTGGGACAGCGTGCAAAACGCTTTCCAACAGACGCTCGATGCGACGGGTCGGGTCGATGTGGTGGTGAATTCTGCCGGGGTCGCCGGACCGAATGAGACCGTAGAAGACTACCCAGTCGACGTCTTCGCCGACATCGTGCGGATCAATCTTCTGGGCACCTTCCACGTCAACAAAACCGTTGTTCCCACAATGCGCGCCCAAAACTACGGTCGCATCGTGAACATCGCCTCCATCGCCGGGAAGGAGGGCAATCCCAACGCCAGCGCTTACTCAGCCTCGAAGGCCGCCGTGATCGGGTTCACCAAGTCACTCGGTAAGGAACTGGCCGGCATGGACATCGCCGTCAACTGCGTCACCCCGGCCGCCGCCCGCACCCGCATCTTTGACCAGATGAGCCAGGAGCATATCGATTATATGCTCTCAAAAATCCCCCGTGGCCGATTTCTCGAAGTGGACGAGGCGGCGGCGATGATCGTCTGGCTGTGCTCTAAGGAGAACTCGTTCACCACCGCGGGCGTCTTCGATCTTTCAGGTGGACGAGCGACATATTGATGAGGTGCTCGCTCCAAGAAGTATCCTGAAGCCCCGAAAAGGCATTAATCCTGCATGTCAGTCAGCAGCGCGTCTGCTTCAATTTCAACCCGGTAGCCACCAACCAGCCCAGCCACTACGACAAGCGTGTTGGCGGGTTTGATGTTTGCGAAAACACGTCCATGCGCTCTGGACACAGCTTCGGTGTCCCGCTCGTCTGTGATGTAAATACGTGTACGCACGACGTCCTTCGCGGACGCGCCCAGCGCTGCAAGCGCGGCCATGATCTTGTCCAATACAAAGGTCGTTTGCGCCTCAGCATCGCTTTCCGCCACGACTCGGTCCGCCCCTGCGGTCGCCGTTGTGCCCGAGACAAGGATCTGATTGCCAATCTTCTGAGCCCGCGCATAGCCGGCGATGCCTTCCCACTTGGAACCACTCAGGACCCGCGTGGCACCTGCCCGGTGTGGTGCCGGTTCCGCTCCGTGCAGGAGCGGCATGGAATCGAGATGGTGGCTTAGATCACCAGAGGCCGTAAGAAACGGCAGTCGACGGTATTCGTCTCCGCAATCTCCGGGGATCGGGCTCATGTCCTCAAAAGCCTCGGCCAGCATCGCATGATCTTCGGCATCCAAGGAAAACCCAAAGAGCTTTCGGTTGTCTCCCGCATGGACGCGTTCACCGAGCCTCGCGCCGACAATGACGCCCGCGACCGCCGGGTGATCGAGGACCCACCGGGTCGCCACGTTCGAAACCGACACTTCGTGCTTCTTGGCGATCTTATGTGCAGCAAGGAGCACTCCTTGAAATGCATCCCATCCGCCCGCCGTATCAATGAAGCGTTTGTACTTCATCTTTGACCAGTCAGAGATATCGGCAGGTTCCGGTTGCCCGACCCAGCGATCAGACAGGAACCCGCCGCAAAGCGTGCCATAAGCCAGAAGTTTCGTGTTCCCGATTGCGCAGAGACTGGACAAAGGGCCCGCGGCCCGTCGATCCACGAGTGAGAAGGAAACCTGATTTGTCAGAAGCGGGATCCCGTCTGACAAGGCGACCTGAAGATGCGCAGCATCGAAGTTTGTGACGCCGATTTCGGCGATAAGTCCGTCGTCTCTCAACCGGGTCAGCTCGTGAAGGGCGTCGAGCCATGCGGGGTGCTGGAAGCTCCACCAATGGAACTGCAAGAGGTCCACCCGATCAGCGCCGAGGCGGTCGAGACGCTCCTGAACCCCTGCTCGCACAATGTTGGGGGTCATGTCGCCCGGCGGTGGGCACCACTTGGTGAACACGAGCGGACGGGTGTCGCGTCCACGCGCCAGAAGCCGACCAGCGATGATCTCGGCGCTACCATAATGATCCGCCATATCGAACGTGTCGAAGCCAAGTGAGGCATAGGCCTCAAGCCAGGTGGCGCCCATTTCGGGATCGATGGCTTCACCGTCCCTTTCAATGTCAGCAACCTGCCAAAGGCCCGTGAGCACCCGGGAGATCTCCAGCTTGTTTGAGAGGCGGAGCCGCTCCGGTCGGTGCGCTGTGTCCATCGTGGAATTCTTCCGGTTCAGGGGGCTGAGCGATTGACCCTTGAGGGTCACGCTACATCCATTACCCTGCTGACTTAAGGCAAAGCGCCGGGCGCAGTCCAGAGACGGGGGAAAATGGAGCAGACTGAAAAGGATGGGGAATTCTGGCTCTATGATCTCAGCGTGGAGACGGTGCTTGATGGCAGAACTCCAGTTTGCCGACATGTCGAAGGAGAGCGTTTTCGCGTTGAGGGCGAGACTTTGGTCTTCGAGGCGGGAACACGCGTGTCGATGTATGCGCTTGCAGCACTCTTACCCCTTCTCCCTGCAAAACAGCGTCCGACGGACGAAAATGACTGGATGAGCACTGATGCCGAAGTGGCCTGTCCCGATCCACATTGTGGGGGTCGCTTTCGGATCACGCGCCTCGAAAAGCGTCGGTTCACGCATGCCGGGACAACCGGCCTACCGGATGCCCGCGGCAAGCCCCACTGGCAGTCTAACTCTTCATGACAGTTGAAACCGCAGCTCTCCGACCGGGATACAAAATATCCCGCGTGATCAAGGGCGGCTGGCAACTGGCCGGCGACCATGGCGCGGTGGATCGCTCTGACGCAGTCCGCGATATGGAAACCTTTCTGGAAAGTGGCATCACCACCTTCGATTGCGCCGATATCTATGTCGGCGTTGAAGAGATAATTGGAGACTTCATTGCTGATGTCCGACGCCGTCGGGGCCCGGAGGTTGCCGGTCGTGTCCAGGTTCATACGAAGCTCGTGCCCGACCTGGGGCTTCTCGAAAACATGCGTGCCGAGGATGTCGAGGCGATCATCGACCGGTCGCTGAGAAGGCTTCAGATCGAGCAACTGCATCTCGTTCAATACTACTGGTGGGATCTCGCCCTCGGCGATCCCCTTCTAGGGCTCGAGGTGCTGAAGCGATGCCAGGAGAAGGGTAAGGTTGCACATCTCGGTGTCACGAACTGGGACGTCTCTGAAACTCGTCCACTCGTGGAGGCGGGTTGCGATCTGGTGTCCACGCAGGTCCAGTACTCACTGCTGGACCGTCGCCCGGAAAAGGGTCTGTCCGATTGGGCGGGTGCGAGCGATATCCAGCTTCTCTGCTACGGAACACTTGCGGGTGGGTTCCTGACAGAAAACTGGCTCGGCCAGCCCGATCCGGGCTTCGATTTTGAGAACAGGAGCCTGATCAAATACCGACTGATCATCGACGAGTTCGGACCATGGGACGTGTTTCAAAGCCTCCTACACACCTTGAAATCCGTCGGAGACAAGCACGGTGTCTCGCTTTCGAGCGTTGCGACAAGGTGGGTTCTGGATCGTCCCCAGGTAGCCGCCGCGATTGTCGGGGCGCGATACGCGCGACACCTTCCAAAGACGTTGCAGGTCTTTGCACTCCAGCTCGACGAAGAGGACCGGTCCGCCATTGAAGCCGTGCTGGCCACTGCATCCAGCCCCGCGGGCCCGGTGTTCGGTCTTGAACGCGACCGGCAGGGGCGGCACGGGCGCATCATGAAATACAACCTCAACACCCGCCCCGACGATAAAGTGCTCGGCGGTGAGTGATGTTGTTCTTTCCGTCCAGGGTCTGTCGCGAAGTTTCGCGGCCCTGAAAGCCGTCGATGACGTCTCGATCGACATTCAAGCAGGGTCGATCACGGGTTTGATCGGGCCAAACGGCGCGGGCAAGTCGACCCTTTTCAACTTGCTGACGGGGGCCTTGAAGCCGGACGCGGGAACCGTTCGCCTGTGCGGTCAGGATGCCACGGGCCTGTCGCCCGACCAGCTCTTCACCCGCGGATTGGGCCGCACATTCCAAATCCCAAGACCGTTTGCCCGTATGAGCGTCCTTGAAAATGTAATGCTCGCCCCAACCGGGCAGGTTGGAGAGACCATCTCGGGACCCTTCCTGAAGCGCGGCCAGATGCGGGCCGAAGAAGAGCGAATTCGCGAGAAGGCCGTGGACGTTCTCGACTTCGTCACACTCGGCGCGCTCGCCGATCATCCGGCCGGTAAGATCTCCGGCGGCCAGATGAAGCTTCTCGAACTCGCGCGGGTTCTCATGGGGGACCCCACTGTCATTTTGCTGGACGAACCCGCTGCCGGTGTGAACCCGGTTCTCACCGAAACGCTGATCGGCAAGATCGAAGAGCTGAACCGGCGCGGCACGACTTTTGTCATCATCGAACACGACATGGATTTCGTGATGCGCCATTGCGACCCGGTGATTGCCCTCGCCGAAGGCAGGGTTGTCTTTGAGGGGACCAGCGAAGAGGCGCTGGCGAACCCAGTGCTCCTGGATGCCTATCTCGGGGCGACCGTGGATGACTGAGGCGCTGTTGGAAGCTCGCGATGTGACGGCGGGCTATGTGCCCGACCTTCCGATCCTGCGTGATGTCACGGTGCGCGCGATGCGCGGCCAGATCACGCTGATCATCGGGCCAAACGGTGCGGGGAAGTCAACGCTGATCAAGGCGATTGCCGGTCTCGTTCCGGTTAGTTCCGGGACCATCCTTCTGGACGAACAGGACATCACCGGGCTGCGCACCGACAGGATGGCGGCCCATGGCGTCGCCTATGTTCCGCAAAACGATAACATCTTCCGCAGCCTGACGATCCGGCAGAACCTTGACCTTGCCATCCGGCGCGCCGAAGTAGATGGCCCGACCGCGCTCGCCCGCCTCTTCGAACAGTTCCCGGCGCTGGCCGACAAACAACGGGACAAGGCTGTTTCACTTTCCGGAGGCCAGCGACAATTCCTCGCCATCGCCATGGCTCTGGCCGCAGAACCTCGGCTGATCCTGATGGATGAGCCGTCTGCAGGTCTGTCGCCGAAGGCCGCACAAGAAGTGCTCGAGCACGCCCGCACGCTGACGGCAAGCGGCGTTTCCATTTTGCTGGTTGAACAGAACGTCCATCAGGCGATGCGCCTGTCTGATCATTGCTACATCCTCGCAGAGGGCCGCAATCAGATCGATGGGTCAGCCAAAGAGCTTCTGAACAACAACGTGGTGGGAGAGATCTACCTCGGCGGCCGGCGGGTGGAAGCCTGATGATACAGAACCTGATCGATGGCTTTCTGACTGGATCCTATATCTCCCTCGGCGCAATCGGTTTAACGCTGGTGATGCACATCTTGCGCTTCGCCAATTTTTCGCATGCCGAGTTGCTGTCGCTCGGCGCCTATGTGGCGCTCGTTTTCGATGCCCTCGTGTCGGGTCTGACCCCGGCCCTGGCGGCAAAGCTGGCCCCTCTATCACTGACATGGGCGCTTGTCATGGCCATTCCTATTTCCATGGTTCTCACGGGGCTCAGCGCCCTGGTGATCGACCGGTTGATCTTCAAGCGGGTCCGCGAAAAGGGCCAGGAGCTCTCGATGGTATTCGCAAGCTTTGGCATGGCGCTCGTGATGAGAAACGTCATCGGCCTGATCTTCGGGCTAAGCCCCGAACTATACTCAAAGGACATCGCCTTTGCTGTGATCCTGAGCCGCGATCCTCTGATACTTGTAAAGCCCGATCAGGTCTTTGTGCTGGTTGCGGCACTGATCCTCATGCTGATCCTGCATCTGGTGCTTTCGCGAACCACCTTTGGCTACGCGCTTCGGGCCGTCGCAGAGAACCCGTCCCTGGCACAGGTCAACGGCGTGAACCTCTCGCGGACGATCATGTACGTCTGGCTGATCGGCGGGGCGCTCGCGGCAGTCGCGGGAATCTTCTATGGCCTCAGCCATCAGCTGATCCCGGTTATGGGGCGCGATCTGGTCCTCCCCATCTTTGCAGCCACTATCGTCGGCGGGATTGGCAGCGTCTACGGGGCCGTTCTGGGCGGCTTCATCGTTGGTCTGGCGTCTAATCTCGCGCTTGTGGTCCTTCCGTCCGGTTACACACCATCCGTCCCGTTCCTTCTCATCATCATTGTTCTGATGCTCCGCCCGCACGGCTTGTTCGGTGAGGAGCGCGCGTGATCGGAACGATTTCATACCTTGTCTTCTTCGCCACCACGGCTTCGATCCTCGCGATTGCGGTGCTGGGGCTTAACCTGCAGTGGGGAAATACGGGACTCTTCAACGGGGGCGTCGTCGCATTCTTCGGTGCCGGGGCTTACGGCACGCTCATACTTGGTGGGACGCCACAGGACGGCCATCTCGGCGGCTTCGGACTGGCTTATCCGCTCGCTCTGCTCGGCGGCATGGTGGCGGCGGGCCTCATGGCCTGGATCGTC
>CAWUIX010000004.1:0-17369 GCA_963922395.1 uncultured Rhodobacterales bacterium
GGAGGCGGCGACGCAGTTTCGGGCCCTCGGCAATGATGGGCGCGCGATGGAAGAGATCTGGCGCGCTCAAGACTGGGCCAATGTAGCACCGGAGGATCAGAGCCGCCGCAAGGCTGCGGATGCGATGTTGGCGCTTGATCCAACACGCCGCCCGCGCGGTGTGTCGACCCTCGCCGGAGCAGAGACCCGAATCTCCGAAAGCGCAGCCTTACGGGAGACCCTAACTGCGATTCTTGCCGACGGATCATAAACCCAGCCGTAGCCACGGTTTATCAACCTTAACGGTCTATCCAATTCTCCCAAGCGCCGGGTTCGCGCGGGGCGGTAGAGCGCCCCCAGCGACCAATAAACACGGGCTCAAGAGCAACTCTTGACGGAGTTAGGCAGAATGCCGTCCACCCTTCGCGACCTCTTTCGTCCGACGATCCTGCTGGCGTTGGCGTTGATGGCGATCATTGTGATGATGATCTTGCCGATGCCTGCCTGGGTGCTTGATATCGGTCTTGCAGCGTCATTCGCTCTCGCAATCCTGATCTTCACGGTAACCCTCTTCATCGAACGCCCACTCGATTTCTCGGCGTTTCCCACGATTCTGTTGGCGTCGCTGATGCTACGCCTCTCCCTGAACGTCTCATCTACTAAGCTGATCATCGGCAATGGCCACAACGGCACCGGCGCCGCGGGTGACGTCATCGAAGGATTTGCGATGTTCGTCATGTCGGGAAATCTTGTCCTTGGGCTTGTCGTGTTCTGTGTCCTCCTGATTGTGAATTTCGTTGTAATCACGAAGGGCGCAACGCGTATGGCCGAGGTCGGTGCGCGCTTTGCGCTCGACGGCATGCCGGGCAAGCAGCTCGCGATCGACAGCGATATGTCCGCAGGCGCGATTGATCACAAAGAGGCCAAGGCCCGGCGCGAGCGTGAACAGGCGGAGACGACATTCTTTGGCTCACTCGATGGCGCATCGAAGTTCGTCAAAGGTGATGCGGTGGCCGGTCTCCTGATCACCCTCCTTAACCTCGTCATGGGCCTTGTGATCGGCACGCTCCTGCACGGTATGAGCCTGGGACACGCGTTCGAGACCTATGCCATCCTGACGGTCGGGGACGGCCTCGTCAGTCAGATTCCTGCCGTCATTATCTCGATTGCTTCTGCGCTTTTGCTGGCGCGCGGGGGTGCGACCGGCTCGACCGATCTCGCCATTGTGTCTCAGCTCGGTCGGCATCCGTCGGCCATCGCGTCGGTCGCGGTGCTCATGGCGTTCTTCGCGCTCTTTCCTGGCATGCCCTTCCTGCCATTTATCGCCGGGTCTGCGGTTTTGGCCACCCTTGCTTATTGGGCGGGCAAGGCGGACCCAGAGAGCCACGAAGAAACACACGAGCCGCCTGCGGAAGTGGAGACGACAGCCGATGTTCTGGGGGACACGCTGGATCTTGACGACCTCCACATCCAGTTTGCGTCGGATCTGATCCCCATGATCCTGGACCCTGCGACCGGGCTGGATGCGCGCATCGGAAATATGCGCACCCATGTCGCACAGAACTTCGGCCTCATTCTCCCGGAGATCAGACTGACAGATGATCCATCACTTCCGCCCGGTGCCTATGTCATTCGAATTCAGGGGGTCGAACACGCGCGGAGTGTGCTTGATCCTGTCCGCTCCCTTCTTTTGCTGGGTGATGGTGGCGCTGACCTTCCGGCAGGGCGCGATGTGAGTGAACCTGTCTATGGCGCCCCTGCGCGCTGGATCGCACCATCCGAGACGGATCAGGCGGCGATTGCGGGCTACACAGTGGTCGCCCCAACCGAGGTGCTCGCAACGCATCTTTTGGAAACGGTGAAGCGCAACCTGCCGCGGCTTCTGACACTCAAGTCCCTGAGACGGCTTCTGGAAGAACTGACACGGTTGTCCGACACGGATCGAGGAGATGCAAATCGTCGTCTCTTGGACGAATTGGTCCCCGACAAGGTTCCGATCGAACTCCTCCTCACAGTCCTGCGTGCATTGCTGGACGAACGCGTCTCGATCCGGAACTTGCCGCTGATCCTGGAGGCGATTGCCGAGGTTCGCTCGGCCCAGACATCGCCGGACACCGTCGTCGAGCATGTCCGCCAGAGGCTGGGATTTCAGTTGATCGCAGAGCTTCGGCGGCAAGACGGAACGGTACCCTTGGTTCAGCTCTCACCCGAGTGGGAGCCGCAATTCTCGCAGTATGAAGTGAAGGAGGGTCCTGGTCGCGGGGATGTTGCCCTGCCCCCCGACACATTCAATCGTCTCGCGGCCGCTGTTGCGGACCGATTGACCACGGCCAGTGAGCGGGGCGCCTACCCGGCGCTGATCACTTCGGTGCAGCGGCGCAGGTTTCTGCGCACCGTCCTTGCGGCCAAAGGCATTCCCAACCCGGTCCTGTCCTATGAAGAACTGGGAACGGAAGCAAAGCCCGCCTTGCTCGGTACCGTGGCAGCATGACCATCCTCCTGGAACTTGCTCTCGAGCTGGCCAATATGGTTCAGTTCACTTGGTTCCTGGTCTTCTTGCGGATCGGTGCGGTGATGGCGCTGCTCCCGGCCTTCGGCGAACGCAGCGTCCCTGTACGCGTGCGCCTGGCACTCACGGTTGTTCTCACTCTTCTCGTTTTGCCTTCGCAAGTGCCGGACGCCACGCCGGTTGCTTCACCGATCGCGCATGCGGCGGCTGAGGTCATCATCGGGCTCGTTTTGGGAATGGCGCTGCGCCTCGCCGTGCTTGCCTTGCAAATCGCGGGGACCATTGCCGCGAATGTCACATCACTCTCGCAAGTCCTTGGAACCGTCTCGGTCGATCCGCTCCCGGCGATGGCCCATCTGCTGTTTCTTGCGGGGCTTGCAGCGGCAACTGCCGCCGGCCTTCACGTGAAGGTCGTGGAAATGCTTCTTCTGAGTTATGCGCTCTTTCCACCCGGCCAGTTTCCCGACGGCGGCAACCTGGTTCAGTGGGGCGTCTCCCAGGTGGCGGGTGCCTTCACGCTCGCCTTCAAGCTTGCAGCCCCCTTTGTCGCGATCTCCCTGATCTACAACGCGGCACTAGGCGCCATAAACCGCGCGATGCCCCAGCTGATGGTGGCATTTGTTGGCGCGCCGGCCATCACCTTTGGGGCGCTGCTCTTGTTGGCGCTTCTCGCGCCAGATCTGCTGCACCTTTGGCTGCTTGCGTTTGACGAGATTCTCTCCGGGGCGGCGCTCTGATGGCAGACGAGAACCAGTCCGCCGAAGACGACAAGCCGTTCGAGCCATCACAAAAGCGCCTCGACGAGGCGCGGAAGAAAGGGGACATCCCTCGCTCGGTCGACCTGACCTCGGCCGCCGCTCAAGCGGGTCTTCTGCTCTTCCTGTTCGCAGCGGGTGCCCCAATGCTCCTTCGGGCAGGGGAGGTTCTTGCACTTCCTCTACGCAACGCCGCACACCTCGCCGAGGACATCGCCAACGGAACCGGCCAGGCCATGGCACTGGGCGTGTTTGGCCCGCTTCACGCGATCCTAGCGCCAATCTTCCTGGCCCCGGCCGCCGCGGCCATCCTCGGGATCGTTGCACAGCGCGCCTTTGTCATTGCGCCCGATCGGCTAGCGCCCAAGCTGGACCGCATTTCGCCTCTGGCTGCGCTGAAAAACAAGTATGGCCGCACTGGCCTCTTCGAATTTGGTAAGTCCTTCGTCAAACTCACGGTGATCTCATTGGTCCTCGGCGTCTTCATCATGCTGAAGGCCGGCGAGATGTTGAGCGCGATGTACCTTCCGGCGCTGGGTGCCACAGGGCTTTTGGTACGCATTCTGGCGGAATTTCTTGTCCTGACATTCATCATAAACGCAGTGATCGGCGGGTTGGATTTCGGCTGGCAGCGGATGGAATTTCTGCGCAAGCACAGAATGTCCCGCAAAGAACTGCAGGATGAAGGAAAGGAAAGCGAAGGCGATCCTCACACCAAGGCCCGGCGCCGAGAGCGGGCCGTGGCCATTGCACGCAATCGGATGCTCGCCGATGTCCCGGACGCGAGTGTTGTGATCGTCAACCCGACCCATGTCGCCGTGGCTTTGTCTTGGTCCCGGGCCCCGGGGAGTGCGCCAATCTGCGTCGCGAAAGGCGAGGATCAGGTCGCGCTCCGCATTCGCGAAATCGCCGCAGAAGCAGGCGTGCCCATCCATCGCGATCCTGCGACGGCGCGGGCTCTCTTTCGCATGACCGATATCGGTGCCGTGATTGCACCAGAACACTATCGCGCGGTGGCGGTCGCGATCCGCTTTGCGGATCGGGTGCGTGGCAAACGTCGGGGCCGAAACAGATGACGGATCAGGGTCTGAAGGATCTCCTGCGGATCGCCAATCTCCACTTCGAGGCCAAGCAGGCCAAGCTTGCATCCTTGATGGAAGACGAGCGCACCCTAGAGGATCAATCCGCCAAACTTCGGAGAGAGGAGGAGCGCCATGCCGGTACGCGTGGCGCTGATGGGGCCACGCTTTTGCAGGAACAGATCTGGTTACGTTGGGCGGCTAAAGAACTGCGCACGCTCGCGGCGCGACGTGCCGCGCTTCGGGCTGATCAGGATGCGGCACGGTCCGCTGCCCGGCACGCCTGGGGGAGGGTCGTTGTGATAGATGCCCTGATCTCGAGAGCCAGAGAACAGAAGTAGACCCAGGCCTCTACACCGACGGTCGCTTTTGCGATTCCTGGTCCGATTGGAGGTCGGTCAGCTGTCCTGCCGGACAATATCTACAATCAGGACATCATGCACCGATGTTCCAAGCGTATCCTTGGCCGCCTCTAAAAGGGCAGTGCGCAAGAGTGTCATCGTGCCGGTCTGGGTAAAGCCAGCATCGAACCCGCCAATGTTTGCATGATCAAAGAGAACGCGCAGAAAGCGATCCCTGAGGCGAGGCTCGTTTGAGAACACGGTCTCTGTGGATCCCGGTGAAACCTCGAGCGTGATCGACAAGACCACCAAGGCCTCGACGGCCGCGCCGCGCACCACGGGGACAATAAACTGATTGCTCAGCCGCGCATACTCGACATCCTCCGCTGGCAGGTCGGAGCTTTCGATGGTGGCCTCTTTGCTGTCCTCCGCCTCCGTCATCTCGTCGCCCGGTTCCTTCAGAGCAAGGCCCGCGGCGATTCCGCCGCCCACGCCCGCGAGGCCCAGGATCAAGGGAAGAAGGAGCCGTATCATGAGGGTCAGAACGGAAGGACGATATCGGCGATCTGCTGGCCGTACCGCGGCTGCTGCATCTGCGTGATCTGTCCCCGTCCTCCGTAAGAGATTCGGGCAGAGGCGATCTTGTCATAGGTGATCTCGTTCCGGCGCGAGATATCTTCCGGTCGCACATACCCATCGACCAGAAGCTCACGGATCTCGAAGTTGACGCGAACTTCCTGCGATCCCTGAATGCGCAGGATGCCATTTGGCAGGATCTCGATGACTGTTGCTGCCACGCGCAACGTCAATTCTTCGGCCCGCGTCACGGACCCATCCCCGGCAGACCGAGACCGGCTGTCTGTGTCAACGGCATTTGCCAGATCGACGTCACCCGGAAGAACCCGTTCGGCAAGGTTGGCAAGGCCCAGAAACTGCGGAACCGACAGGCTATCCGATCCCGATCGGCTGCGTTCTGTGGAGTTTGAGATTGCGGCGCTGTCGTCGATTTCAATGACGACCGTCAGGATATCTCCTTGCCGCCGCGCCCGCCGATCTCCCAACAAGGACCCACGCCCGGACTCCCAGAGAGACGCCCGCAAGGGGACAGGGTTCTCTTCATAGTAACCCTCTGAGGTTGAGAGCATGGCCTGATGCTCAAGACTGTTATGCGTCGGCGTGAATCGGGGTGCCTTGCCGACTTCGCTCAACTGAGCGCAGGCTGCAACGAACATAGAGAGACCCAGAAGGGCGGATTGGCGAAAGAAGCGTGAGCTGGTCATATCGATCTCTCTTCACTCTGGGGATTTACTCATGGCACCGAGACCCGGCCCGGCCCCGTGACCGTTGCCGTTACGGTTTGCCGGGACGACAGGTTCATGATCTGCACCCGCGCGCCAACGGCCCCCCGGTCAAGGGAGCGGCCCTCGGTCAGAATGGAAATTCCACCCGTAGAGTAGGTCATCTCGACAAGGCCGTTCCGTTCCACCACAGCGGGCGCCGTGAAATCCGCCCGGACTAGCGGGCGACCGCCATAGACGGTGCGCAGTGCCTCTAGGCCCAGTATCTCCGCCGGATCGCCAACCAGGCCCGGTGCCGCCTGACCGACTTGCCCCAAGGCGATATGATCGTCGCCCACAATGGTCCGGGCCGGGATCGTTCGGGCGGCGACAAAAATATCGGCCATCGCCGGCCCCGCGACATACAGCATCAAGATGATCGGAAGGAGGCGCCTCATCGGATCTGGGTCGTCGCGCTGAGCATCTGATCGGCTGCCGTGATGACCTTAGCGTTCATCTCGTAGCCCCGCTGCGCCTCAATCAACTCAGTGATCTCCCGAACGGAATCGACAGAGCTCTCCTCGAGATACCCCTGTCGTAGCGTCCCAAGCCCGC
Source organism: uncultured Rhodobacterales bacterium (assembly GCA_963922395.1). GTDB lineage: Bacteria > Pseudomonadota > Alphaproteobacteria > Rhodobacterales > Rhodobacteraceae > Ovoidimarina. The sequence goes on from CAWUIX010000004.1 coordinate 6,556, forward strand.
TTGTACCGGGATCCGCGAGGAAGGGCTGACCCGAAGCCGCGGTTTCCGTGAAAAGGTTCGACCCGATCGCTTCCAACCCGTTCTGATTGGCAAAGCCGGCAAGTGTGATCTGGCCCAGTTCTTCCGCTGCCACCTGATCGTCGAAGTAGGCAAAGACTTCGCCGGCACTGTTGATCGTGATCTGTCGGGCGTCTTCCGGAATGGTGATGCCTGGCGCGACTTCGAATCCGTCCGATGTCACAATCTGCCCGTCTGCAGAGCGCTTCAACGCGCCGTCGCGCGTGTACCCCGACAGGCCTGAAGGCAAGGTAACCTCAAGAAACCCCGCACCTTCGATCGCCACGTCGAGGTCACCGCCGGACACGGCAAGGGATCCTTGCTGGACATTCACAGTAATCGCGGAAGGACGAACCCCCAGGCCCACCTGCACGCCAGTAGGCAGCAACGTGCCGTCGGTCGCGTTAACCGTCCCAGCGGGACTGACCTGTTGATAGTGCAGATCCGAGAACTCCGCCCGGCGCGGGTTGTAACCTGTCGTCGACATGTTTGCGAGGTTGTTGGAGATCGTGTCGACCCGCAGCTGCTGTGCCGACATACCCGTTGCCGCAATGTGTAGTGCTTTCATCGATACCTCTCCTTACCGCCCCAAGGTCGTCATAACCGTGCGGATCCGTTCGTCTTCGCGTTCAAGAAAGCCCTGGCCCATCTCATAGGCGCGCTGGACCTCGATCATGCGGGTGATTTCAGCGATCGCCGAGACATTCGATCCTTCCAGAAATCCCTGCCTGATCTGTGCATCGTCTGCCGGTTCAACGTCACCCCCTGCGTCGAAGAGGACACCGGCCTGCCGCTGAAGCGCATTTGGATCGACCGGACGGACAAGGCCGATTTGGGCAACCGCCGTCCCATCGGCCGAGAGCGTTCCATCCGGTGCGACAAAGATCTGTTCGGCATCCGGCGGGGCAAAGACCGGTGCCCCGCCCGCGTCCAAGAGAGGGTTCCCGTCCGGTGTCGTCAATTCACCGGTCTGCGATCGAACGAATTGCCCAGCCCGGGTCAGCCGATCCCCATCCGGAGTGGCCACCATAAAGTACCCATCACCTTCGACCGCCAGGTCGAATACGCCTCCGGTCCGCTCAAGTGCGCCTTGGGAGTAATCAGTCGATTTCACCCGCGCGGCGGCCATGGAAAGCGATGCGTGATCTGCACCGAGATCGCTCACATGCTCCGAGAAAATCACACCTTCGCGCCGGTAGCCCGAGGTCGACATGTTCGCGATGTTGTTTGCGACCGCTTGCATCTCGGACAAAAGCCCGGATTGCCGGGACAGGGTTACGTAATTGGCGTTATCCAACGGTCAGGCCCCCGCAATCAGCGGCACCAGAGTGCCCCGGAAGAAATCGACCAGGAGGTCGGTCATAAAGCTCATCGACACCCAAAAGACGGCCAGCATGGCCGCCAGCTTTGGGACAAATGTCAGGGTCATCTCCTGGATCGAGGTCAGCGCCTGAAAAAGCCCCACGACCAAACCCACGGCCAGCGAGATCCCCAAAAGCGGCACACTCATCGAGACCGAGATCCAGAGACCCTGGCGCATGGCATCGAAGAGAAGCGTGTCTGACATTGTCTGTCCTCACACCGGCATCCGCAGAATTTCCTGGTAGGCTTCAACAACACGGTCCCGCACAGTGACCGCCGCTTCGACGGCAAGCTGCGTCTCCGCCAGCGCCTGAACCAAAGCTTCTGGATTGGCCTGCCCGGACAGAGCGGCTGTTGCGACGGCTTCGGTCTCTGCGAGCGTCTCGGTGAAATCCTGTACCGCCCGCGTCGCGCCCGATGATGCGTTAGATCCGGCGCCTGTCTTGGCGGCGGCGCTTCCGGCGGAGCCGTAGCTTTGTGAAGCGAGAAGTGAGTTAAGATCCATCCCCTGTCTCCTTAGCGGCGTAGCAGATCGAGCAGCGACTGCGACATCTGCCGTGCCTGATCGAACACGCGAAGGTTTGCCTCATAACTGCGCTGGGCCTCGCGCGCGTCGGCGATCTCGACCACAAGATCGACGTTGGAGCCGTCATAATACCCCTCGGCATCGGCCAGTGGGTGGCCCGGGTCATAGACCCGGACCAACGCGCTTGGATCCAGTTCAACCGGACCCGTTCGCACCATTCCGGTGCGCTCTCCGCCTTGCACGACTTCTTCAAAGCCGATGCGCTTCCGGCGGTACCCTGGGGTGTCTTGGTTTGCGATATTCTCTGCGGTGTGGCGCAGGCGGTTGGACTGAGCGTCCAGACCACTGCTCGAGATGCGCATGATATCAAGAAGACTGCTCATCCGCGCCGCGCCCTACCTGCTCCGCCCAAGCGCGGTGCGCATCAAATCCAACGAGGTCTTGTAGACCGCGACCGCCAACCCGTGGGATTGCGAAACCTCGCTGCTCTTCAAAATCTCGGTCTCAATCGAGACAGAATTGCCGTTCGGTGCAGGTTCGGCGTTCTGATCGACGGTGACGAAAAACCGCTCCTGCGGATCGAGGCCAGGCAAATGCCCGTCGCGCGTGGTCTTCGCGCGCATTGCGCCAGTGCCCTGAAGATGATCCTCAAAGGGTTGGACATCGCGCGCGCGGTAGCCAGGCGTATCCGCGTTCGCCACGTTCTTGGCGATCTCTGCCTGACGCGCCGTGGCATGTTGAACGGCGTCTTTGGCGATCCGGACGATCTCCGGCATCTCGTACATCGGGGTTCTCCCTCGCGGCGATACACGGTGACTTAACTTTGATTCCTTTAGAAAGCGTTCGTGCGCGCAAAGGAGGCTTGTGTGACCGGAACGGTGATCGACCGTATGATCGCGGAACTCCGCTCTGGGGCGGTGGCTCGCCGGGTTGGGCGGGTTGCTGCGGTGAGCGGGGGCCAGCTTTCGGTCAGCGGTCTGTCGGATTGCGCGTCTCCGGGCGACTTTGTGTCGATCTCAAAACCCGGACGCGCCGCCATGGGCGAAGTGATCTCTACCTCTAAGGAACAGATCCTTGTGCAACTGGAAGAGGCGGCCGATGGGCTCCGGATCGGGCAGGAGGTTTTTCACGAAGGTCCACTTCGCCTCTGGCCATCGGATCAGTGGGTCGGACGGATCATCGATCCCTTTGGACGCCCGCTCGATGGGCGCACATTGCCTCTCGGGGCAGAGGCGCGCAGCCCTCACTCGGATCCGCCCGAGATGCCCGCGCGACGGGGGCTTGGGGCGCGGTTGCGCACGGGTCTGGTGCTCTTCGATACCCTCCTGCCGATCGTTCGGGGCCAGCGCATTGGTCTGTTTGCGGGTCCAGGCGTTGGTAAATCGACCTTGCTCGCGCGTCTCGCAACGGGACTAGAGGCAGACGTCGTCGTGTTTGCCCTCGTGGGCGAGCGGGGCCGCGAACTTCGTGAATTCACGGACCGTGTCCTTGGCCCCGGAGGAATGGCCCGCTCAGTTGTCGTTGCCGCGGCTGCGGATCGGCCAGCCCTTGTCCGGCGGCGCGCGGTCGAGACGGCGATGGCGGTGGCCGAGCATTTTCGCGACGCGGGCAAGCACGTTCTTCTCCTCGTCGATTCTCTAACGAGGTTTGCAGAGGCGCATCGCGAAATTGCATTGTCTGCTGGCGAAACAGCGGCCCTTCGCGGCCACCCGCCATCGATGCCTCACAGGTTGATGCAGCTTGCGGAACGGGCCGGGCCAGGTGGACCGGGGCAGGGGGACATTACGGCGCTGTTCAGCGTTCTGGTCGCGGGGTCGGACATGAACGAACCCGTGGCCGACACCTTGCGTGGCGTCCTTGACGGGCATGTCATACTCAGCCGTCCAATTGCGGAGCGTGGGCGATACCCAGCGGTCGATGTCACAGCCTCCATTTCGCGCGCCCTGCCGGAAGCGGCGAGTGGTGAGGAAAACGCCCTGATTGGGCAGGTGCGCGATCGGCTCAGTCGCTACGAACAGTCGGAGCTGATGATACGATCCGGTCTCTACGCGCCAGGAAGCGATCCGGACTTGGATCAGGCAATCGCCGCGTGGCCTCGCCTGGACCGTATCCTCGGAGCGACCTCCCCCGGGACCGTTCAGGACAGCTTCGCTCAGTTGGCAGGGGCCCTCCAACCGATCTCTGAAGAGCCTGTGGCGGCCGAAGCTCCAACCGACGCGGAACCAAGTAAAGCCCAATAAGCGCCTGCGCCGCCCTACTAAAAGTCAGCTATTGGTCGACCCGCGCGCGCGAACGTTGCAACTTAGTCAGCGTGTGGAACGGCGATTTGGGTCCCGCCCCGGACCCCGCGCCTCGTTCCGTCCCGGATCGCGCAATTGGGTCGAAACGGATGGTCAGCCTCACGCAGAGTTCTGAAGGATCGCAAGCGCCGCTGCCCCACGTGTTGTCGGAGAGTATCCTCCGTTCAGATCGGACCTTGCCAGGAAATCTGTGCGAAGTTCGTCGATCGTCTCGCCATCGGCGAACTGTGACGGATCGCTGTCTCCAAATATCGCGTCGGCCTTGTCCTTGAACACGCGAAGCTGCTGGTCGATGTCGATCGCGCCGATCTCTTCAGGGATCCCAAGGGCGCGCTCGAATACCGTGCGCAATGGCGGGTTCGCCATGATAGCAAACCAAGTCCCGTCTTCCGACAGATCGCGGGCGAGTACGTCGGTCAACTCGCGCTCAAGGCTCAGAGCAAGGCGCATGTCTTCCGAACTGTTCCCAACCGCGACCTCGAACTGCCTTTCCTGATAGGCGGCCGTGATCTCCGCGCCAAACCCCTCCAGGCCAGTGTTTGGTCCTTCCTCAGCTCCAAACCCAAAGGCCTCCGACAAAGACGTGTAGCGTTGGTCGGTCAGTTTGCTGGCGAGTGCCTCGGGGTTGTCCGGATCGCTCTCCAGGACTTGCTGCACAAAGGCCTTCGCATTGATGTCGTCTTCCAGACCGAACGCGGCCAGCGCGACGTTGAGAAGGCGGCGATCGGCAACCAGATCCTCGGCCGTCTGGATCGACCCGATATTCGCCTCAAAGTACTCGGTGTCCCGAACGATCCGACCGCTGGAGACGAACGCGGCCTCCTGGGCGTCCAGTGTAGAGGATAAGAACGCCCATCCGGCGACGCCGCCAAAGGGTACAACAGGCTGGTATGTCATTGCACGCGATGGGCCAGAAGCCGCTCTTCACGGGGCAGAAGCGTGCGTAAGGCGCGCAGCCCCTGATAGAACTGTTCCGAGACGAAGGCCTCCGTCGCACGCCCCAGGGCAGACCGGCTGTCCTCATCCTTGAACACCTGGCTCAGCTGTTCGATGCCTTGCAAAAGCTGCTGACGCGCCGTGTCAGGAGAAACATCACCGGACAACACCAGCTGAGCAACGTAACAGACCCGGCGCACGGGCGTGTTAACCTCTTCCGGGTGAATAGCGTCCCGCAGGCGAAGGATGTTTGCGTCCGGCGTCTTGATCGATAGGCGTGTCCGCCGGTCTCCGTTCTCGATGACGACACCGTTCACAAGCACCCGTTCACCCGGCGCGAGTTTCAGAATGAGCCCGCTCATGCGGCGGTCCTTGGCGCAGGGGACGGCGCATCTGTCGCGGCGCGCCCTGGATCACGAAGCCCGGCCATGACGGCAGTGTTTATCTCCACCAGAACAGATGGATCTCTCCGCCGGCGAAGGATCTCCGCACTCTGCCTCCGCGTGAATTCGGCGAGGTACAGAATGCGGGCCCGCAAATCCGCCGGAAGTGCGTTTTCCGCATCTGCGGCGGCACCGGCGAGAAGAGTCCAGAGGCGACGGTTGGCGTGTACAGCCCTCACAAGGTTTGGAAATGAACTGTCTCGCTGCGGCGGGAGAAATGCAGACAAAGCACGTGTGACTCGAGCAAAGGCTTCGTGCTCAATGCGTTTTGGCGTCCGTACCGATCCATTTGGAGCGGCATAGGCCTGTTCGGCAAGTTGATGCATATTCATGTGGCACCCTTCCAGAAAAATGAGTGAGCGACCGCCGGTCCGACATTTTGCCGGACAGACAATGTTACGAGGACGGGGCCGGGTTGCCCGGCCCCGAACCGCTTACTGGAAGAGCTGCAGGATCGACTGCGGCGCCTGGTTCGCGATGGACAGCGATTGGATCCCCAACTGCTGTTGCACCTGAAGAGCTTCAAGCCGGGCAGACGCGGCCTCCATATCTGCATCGACAAGCGCTCCGATCCCGGTTTGGAGTGAGTCGGTCAGTTTGCTTACAAAGTCAGACTGGAGTTCGATCCGACCCTCGACCGAACCAAAGGATGCTGCACTATCGATGGCCGTATTGATCAAGGTCTCGATGGTGTTCAGCGCATTCGCCGCGCCCGTGTCGGTCGTCACATCCAGTTCGGCCAGACCGAACAGGCCGCCTGACGCTTCGCCACCTTGGGTGCCCGCAACCACGATGGTCGCTGCGGCGGACGAGTCATTATCGATCTTCAGCTGAAAGTTGCCATCGACGTCGGTGGTGACCTGTGTCGTGATGCCCTCAAGCGATCCTCCACCGATCGCAGCCTGAAGGCCCTTCGCGACATCCTCAAAGGTTTCGTCAGGACCTGCAACATAGGTGTAGGTCTCACCCCCGAAGGACACACGATATCCATCGCCATCCTGCACCACCGCCGCATTGTCGAAGGTGAGGCTTTCGGCCCGCTCATCGATCGTGTTGGTGGTGCCCACACCGTTGGTCAGGCCCGTCGTACCGTTCAGGGCCGTCACCTGGTTACCGGTCACCCCGGATTCGCTGTCGATGACGACGTCGACGCCTTCGAAGGCGCGTGTCGACGAGATGGTGATATCCGCGCCTGACGCGGTTGCGGTGACCCCTTCGATCCCAAGGGCGTTGATCCGACCGGCCACCTGGCCCGCGGCCGCGTCCTGGTCGCCCGAAAGTTCTCCGGCCGCAAATGACAAGTTCACCCCGCCAACCGTCAGGCTCAGCGCGCCGTTCGCGGCTGCGTAGTCGGCGTTGGTGGCCATGGTGATTACGGCCGTGTTCCCGGTATCCGCAAGCGCGCCGGCGCCCGTGTCGCTCACCGCCACGTTCGGCGCGAGGTTTCCTGTGGAACCAAAGACACCCGCAGAGGTGGTCAGATCCTGTCGCTGAACGTCAATGTTGTTGGCGGTGACGGTCCCATCACTCGACCGGTCAAGTGAGCCCAGAATGCTGGCATCTTCGGTCCCTTGGACAAGGTTCAGACCGTTGAATTGCGCGGCGCTGACAATCGAGTCAACTTGGTCCACCAGCGCTTCAATATCCGTTTGGATCTTTGCCCGATCGACGTTTTCTTCCTGCGCGGCGACGATCTTGCCTTTCATGTCCGTCAGCAGGTCAGACACCGTTTCCGAGGCGTCTCGGGCCACCGCAACTGTGGATTCCCCCAGACTAAGGCTGTCTGAGATGGCCATGAAACTGTTGACGTCCGACTCCATGACCTTCGAGATCGACCAGATCGCAGAGTTGTCCTTGGCGGAGTTGATGGTTTTGCCCGTGGCGATCTCGCTTTGGGTCTGCTCGAGATCCATGTTGATCCCGTTGAGCGTTTGCAGCGCGACCATCGCGCTGGTGTTGGTCAGAATGCTAGACATTGAGTTCCTCTATGTCTTTCGGCGCTTCGCGCCATTACGTTTTCTGCCCGCCTTGGGCAGCACTCGGGCGCCGTTCTGACGTGTGCGGTCGAGCCTTCGAACCCGTCCGCGCCACCCATTTCCCATGGGTGCAATTCCAAAAACTAGAGAGCAAAAACTAACGCCGGCCTAATCCGTCAGGCTTTTCGCACAACAGATGGCCCAACGGCGCCGATCCGCTCGGCCTGACCCGTGGCGCCATAGCTTCCGATTGGCCCGGAGGCCTCTTTCAGTTTCCGCAACCTGTGAAGCGCGTCCTTCACGCCTGCAGCGGCGGCACCTGCAAGGGCGATGTTGCGCCGGGCCTCCTGTTGCAGCTTTCGCATTTCGTCGGCTCCCATGCCCTCCCGAGACAGCCGTCCGATCAAAAGGCGCCGATCTTCGGCAAGCTTCGCAAGCGCACCATGGTCGCCCGCACGCAGCGCTTGCCGCTCGTCCGCAAAGTTTGCCTTCAGATGCTCGATGTCTGCGCGATGGGTCACGGCGTCTCCTTCACCATTGATTGATACAGCGCTTCGGCAAGTCCGATGCCCCCGTTTTCACTCAATTCCTGGGCATAGGACTCGCGGAGGAAAGAAGAGAACTGGGCTTCGCCAGCGCCGCCACCAAAGGATCCGCGCGGCTCCCCGAACCCGGCAGCTTCCAGCATCTCGGAAAGAAACAGGCTCTCCAGCGAAACCGCGGCTTCTCGAAGGGGGTCACTCTGCAACGGCTTGGTCGGCGGATCGCCGGAAACGTGTGGTGTGATCATGCCCGATCTCTTCAATTCTCTGCAATTACCCGGCCAATACCCGATCTGCGGTAAAGAGGTGGTAACCGTCCTCAGGGATCTTGCGCCCACCGACACAGAATGTGTGCGAGATGTCTGACATACTACTCACCTTGCTTGATCCCGCCGGGACACCTCCAACCCGGGCGAATACAGGTGCGGCCACGCAAAACGGCGATGATCTGCCAGGTTTCTCCTTCGGACACCTGATCGAAAGCGATGAGGCTGTTCCCACGGACGGGACCGATGTCATCAATGGAGGTGGCTCCAGGGAGTTTGCGCCAGGCGAGCATAGCGATGTGCACCCCAAGGCCAATTCACTTCAACTCGTCCCAAAAGCGGGTCAACACCTGTCCGACGCAAGTTTGAGGGTCCCGGCACAGGCACAACCCAAGGATTCTGGAACGGACACGCGAGCAACGGAAACACCTGAAAAAGCCTCTGGTCTCAAGGTCCTGACCGCTCCTGAAGTTGAAACCGGCGACACAGTGCAGAACGGAACAGACAATGGCCAGGGTCAAGCGCCGGCCGATCTCGGAGTTCAAGGTTTTGCGCTCACCCAAGTTTCCAGCCTAACAACTCTGAGCAACGAGGTCCCGAAGCCTGCATACGGGGCTGAAACGCAATCGGTTTCTAAAGGCCCCTCAGTTAATGCTGATGGCCCAACAGGCGAGATCCCGGAACGCACAAGACCGGTCCCTCTTGTTCGCGATGTGCCGTCGGCCAATCCGAACGACGCCTCATCTCCACCATCAGAAGTCAGCTCAAAGGACACGGCTTCCCTGCCAGAGACATCACCCGAGGTCCCGAATCCCTCAACCCAAGCCGATTACCCTAAACCTGATGTGGCGCCATCTGAGCGAGGGGCCGGGCAGGCGAAAGAGACTGAGCCTTATGTTGCTGAGCACCTGCTGTCTGCTTTGGGAAGCGACCGGCACGAGGTTGAGACGCCAGATACCCAAACCCCGCGCGCCTCAGTCCAGGCAGATGCCTCTGAGCCGAGGAACATCGAACAGACCCTGGGCCCAAAAGAACGGCTCGAACAGCCCGTTCCTCCTTCTGTGCTCCCCGGGTCAACCAGTACAAAGCCTGCAGAGCCGACCGCGTTGGAAACGGAACCCTCGACCGCCTCACTCCTGTCGCAAGACACGCCTTACGATCCCGCGGTGGCTCTGGATACGCAGCAAGGTGATGGTCTCCATCATGAGCAAGCCGCCCCGAAGCCGGAGAGCCACAAGACCGCAACTTCGCACCCCGACGCAGTACCCTATCCCATCCGATCCGCTACTATTCAAACCGACAATTCGATACCGGCAGATCAAGGCCGGGCTTCTGTTGAAGGACATCCTGAAACGAGGGCTCCCCGAGAAATCTACAGGGATTCGGACGGGACCCGACGCGATGCCACCTCGCCATCCCATGCGCGCCCTGACAGATTGGTGCCCGGGCCCGAGACTCCGATCCTCGCCCCTGAAGCACCTCGATCAGCGCAGTCGAGAGACACGGTCACGACGCAAGTGCTTGACGGCTATCCGGTGCGCGCGAGTGACCAGGGCGGTGCGCAAGACAGACTCTTGAAGGCCAACGACGGGGTCTCGTCATCGCACGCGCCGCGCATTGATCGCGAGACCAATGCCGCGAATGCGCCAGGGGCTCCGGCCATATCTGCACCGAAAGCATCAGAGTACATGACACCTGCGGACCCCATGCTTGGGGATCTGCCAATGCCGGAGCAACCCCTTGCAGAACGCGGCCGCGACACCCCCCTGATCGAACCCGCCCGGCGCGAGGTGATCGGACATGCCCCGCCGCCAACCGAAACGGTGCGCCCGGCGGCGGTCTCCATTTCGGAAACTCTGAAGCTCGGAACCGGCACATTCGAAGTGTCGCTCTCGCCGGAAGAGCTTGGGAAGGTCACCGTATCGGTCAACGCCGATGAGGGGCGCCTGACGGTTCTGGTCACCGCAGAACGACCTGAGACGCTCGATCTCCTCCGGCGTAGTATGGACGTCCTCCGGGAAGAGGCGACGCGCGCCGGGTTTTCCGACCTCGACCTGTCCTTTTCGGACGCGAAAGACGATGCACGCCAGAACGACTGGCAACAGACGCCACCAACCACTGACCCCGATCCCCTGAACATCCCGCAGCAGGCTCCCTTGGCGGACGCGGCGATCGCCGCCTCTCCCCCATCATCGGACCGCCTCGACATACGCCTCTAGTCAAACGAAAGGACCCGGGAATGGAAACGACAGCCGTCTCAAACACCACCGCCGCGACGACAACGACATCCGTCGTCGAAAGCGATGACGATGACATCGCAACCGATTTCGATACGTTCCTTCTGATGCTGACAACTCAGCTGGAAAATCAGGACCCCACCAATCCCGTGGATTCGCAGGACTTCGC
>CAWUIX010000005.1:0-17057 GCA_963922395.1 uncultured Rhodobacterales bacterium
ACTCCGAAGGAGCGACACCCCCAGCCAGCCGAGCTTCTGCGCGCGGTAGGTCCGGGCCCGGTAGGACACTGTGTCAAATCCGTTGCGCTCAATCGCACCGCCAATCGCCGCATAGATATGACGAGCCGCATAGATCCCCGGCCGCGCGCGACGCGGCAACAGCGCGATCCCCGGCTCTGCCCGAAGATAAAGGTCACGCGCATGCCGCAAAAGCCGCCGAACCATGGTCCGGATCTCAGGGGAAGGAAGCGGATCGGCAAAGAAGGTTTCCGGCGCGACCCCGGCCTCCTCCATCCATTCCAGCGGCAAATATAACCGCCGCTCCCGCGCATCCTCGCCCACATCGCGCGCAATGTTCGTCAGCTGCATCGCAAGGCCAAGATCGCAAGCCCGCGACAGGGCGTACCGATCCCGAACCCCCATCAGCACCGTCATCATCGCGCCAACCGCGGACGCAACCCGCGCCGAGTAATCATAAAGCTCGGACAATGACTGATACTGCCGCCCCATCGCGTCCCAGGCCAACCCTTCGAGCAGCGCATCGGGCAGTTCCCGCGGCATCTCAAAGGTCTCAACCACATGGGCAAACGCGCGGTCCGACGGCGCGTTCAGGGGCCGCCCTTCGTAGATCAAGTCAAGCCGATCCCGAAGCCCAAGGACCGCTTTCGTCTTGGCCTCGTGCAAATCCACCGCATCATCCGCGATCCGGCAAAAGGCATAGAGCGCCAGTGAGGGATCCCGCACATCTGCAGGCAACAGCTTCGACGCCGCATGGAAGCTGAGCGACCCATGGCGGATCGCCTCTTTGCAATGGGCAAGATCGCTTTCGATGCTCATTCTGCGGCCATCCTGCGTTCTGCCGGGATCATCGGCTGCGCATCGGGCACCAACTGCGCCAGCACCTCAGCACTCCCCACAACACCGGGCAGACCCGCGCCGGGATGTGTTCCTGCACCAACGAGATAAAGTCCTCGCGCCTCCTCGCTCACATTGTGCGGACGGAACCAGGCCGACTGAAGGATGCGCGGCTCAATCGAGAAGCCACAGCCATAGGGCGACAGGTACCGCGACTTGAATTCTTCCGGCGTCAGGATCGTCTCTGTCGAAATTCGGTCTCCAAGCCCCGGCAGAAGCTGATCTTCCAACTGCTGCAGAACCTTCTCGCGGTAGCGACCGGCCTCCTCCGACCAATCGACCGGATCATTAACGCCAAGATGCGGCACTGGGGACAAGGCATAGAACGTATCATCCCCCGCCGGGGCCGCTGTGGGATCGGTGACGCTCGGCCGATGCACATAAAGGCTCATGTCGTCCGCCAGACGACCCTTGAGGAAGATATCCTGCACCAGACCCTTGTACCGGGGTCCGTTCAGGATCGTATGATGTCCAACGTCGGACCAGAGGTCCCGTGTGCCCGACGTCCCAAAGTACCAGACGAAGAGTCCCATCGACCAACGGCTCCGCTGCAGTCGCGGCCCGGTCCAACGTCGCTTTTCATGGGACCGCAAAAGTCGATCATAGGTGTGACCTGAGTCCGCGTTCGAGACGACGACATCCGCCGCAATCACCTCGCCAGAGGTCAGCCGCACGCCCTTTGCTGTCCTATTCTGAACGAGGATCTCATCCACCTCGGAGTTGAATCGGAGAAGCCCGCCCTGTTCCCGCACGACATTCGCCATTGCCTCGGCAATCGCCACAACGCCGCCCATGGCGTAGTGCACGCCAAACTCTTTCTCGAGATGGCTGACCAGGATGTACATCGAGGTCACATGGAACGGGTCACCTCCTATAAAGAGCGGATGAAACGACAACGCCATCCGCAGGCGCGGATCCTTCACGCGGCTCGCCGCATGGGCGTAAACCGAACGGTCCGCACGCAACCGCGCAAAGGTCGGCAGGACCTTGATCAGCTCCCAAAGCTCGTTCATCGGGCGCCGGCCCAGATCCTCGAACCCAAAGGTGTAGCGCTTCTCGGCGTCCTTCAGGAATTTGTCGTACCCCGCCACATCACGAGGAGAGAGGCGCGCAACTTCTGCCCGCATTGCTTCCGTCGACTGACGCGCCGTGAAGTGGGATCCGTCCGGCCACCGGATCTCATAGAACGGATCCAGAGCACGCAGATCCACGTCCTCCTTAAAGGATCGCCCACAGGCGGCCCAAAGATCTTCAAACACTTGCGGAACTGTGACGATGGTCGGGCCAAGGTCAAACCGGTGCCCATCCTGCCAGATTGCGGAGCCGCGACCGCCCGGAACATCCAGCCGATCCAGGACTGTTACACGGTATCCCTTCGCCCCAAGTCGCATGGCCGCCGCAAGACCACCAAGCCCGGCCCCGATCACGACCGCATGGTCGCGATGGCCAAAGGCAATGGAACTTTCACCGACGGGTTGCAGCATCCCAGGACTCACAAGTGTCTACTTCAATTTACAATATGGGCTGAAATGCCGCTCTTGGTCAACAAAGGAGGCTTTGACTTCGTGTCGCAATGTGTAAATATTAGTTGACACACATGGGAGCCAACTGATTCAGACCGTCAGCCTCAGCTTTTTCCGGTTCTCCGGCGCGGCCGCCCGACTCTGGGTTCTGGGCCAAATGGGCGCGGCCCGACTGTCGTTTCGCGCGATGGACGATGTCGGGTTCTGGAAGCTGTGTGGATCTGGTTCCGGCGAAGGGTTCCTCCCAATCCCGAACACAAGCGTATGGGCAATCCTGGCGACCTGGCCAGATGAAGAAACGGCGAGGCGGCGGACAGGTGAAGCGCCAGTCTATCGGCGTTGGCGCAGCAAAGCAGACGAAGCCTGGACCGTGTACCTTCAGACGACGTCGTGCCGTGGGGCCTGGTCCGGAACCGAGCCCTTCGACCTCGGCGGCGCCCACAACGATGGCCCCATCGCCGCCCTGACCCGGGCCACGGTGAAACCCTCCGCCCTCACCGGGTTTTGGGGCCGCGTCCCCCGGATCGAAGACATGATCGGCAGCGATCCGAACGTTCTCTTCAAAATTGGGATCGGCGAAGTGCCCTGGATCCACCAGGTTACCTTCTCGATCTGGCCTGACGTCGCCACGATGAACAACTTCGCCCGCAAGGGCGGTGCCCATGCCGACGCCATCCGCGCGGTCCGTGAAAACGGGTGGTTCCGCGAAGAGCTCTACGCGCGGTTCAGCATCGTCGGACACGAAGGCACATGGAACGGGCGCACCCCGCTCGACCGACCCGAAAGGATCGCCGCATGACCAAACCCTATCCTTTCTCCGCCATTGTCGGTCAGGAAGAGATGACCCTGGCGATGATCCTGACGGCGGTCGACGCCGGGATCGGTGGCGTCCTCGTGTTCGGCGACCGAGGCACTGGCAAATCCACCGCCGTTCGGGGCCTGGCCGCTCTCCTGCCCCCGATCCGTCAGGTCGCCGATTGCCCCGTAAATTCCGAAACGCGGGACCAATGCCCGGACTGGGCCGAGATCGCGTCCTACCGCATCGTCAAACGCCCGACCCCGGTCATCGACCTGCCACTCGGCGTGACCGAAGACCGCGTGACCGGCGCCCTCGACATCGAGCGCGCGCTTACCCGAGGTGAAAAGGCCTTCGAACCCGGTCTGCTCGCGAAGGCCAACCGCGGATACCTCTACATTGACGAAGTAAACCTCCTCGAAGATCACATCGTCGACCTGTTGCTCGACGTAGCCCAATCCGGCGAGAACCTCGTGGAGCGCGAAGGGCTCTCCGTCCGGCACCCGGCGCGGTTCGTGCTTGTCGGCTCGGGCAACCCGGAAGAAGGCGAGTTGCGCCCACAACTCCTCGACCGGTTTGGCCTCTCGGTCGAGGTGTCCTCGCCCAACGATATATCCGACCGGGTCGAAGTGATCCGCCGCCGTCAGGAGTTCGAGGCGGATCGAGACGCCTTCGTCAAACGCTGGGGCCGCCGCGACGCACGGCTCCGGAATCGCATCCTTGCGGCACGGGAACAGCTCGCAAACGTCAAAACACCGGATCAGGCCCTCGCGGACTGCGCGGAACTCTGCCTCGCTCTGGGCTCCGATGGTCTGAGAGGTGAACTAACGCTCCTGCGGGCTGCCAAGGCGCTCGCCGCCTTTGAAGGGCGCGATGAAGTCACACGTGCCGAGCTCCGACAGGTTGCGCCCATGGCGTTGCGCCACCGCCTCCGCCGTGACCCGCTTGATGAGGCTGGGTCCGGCCAGCGGGTCAAGCGTGCGGTCCAAGATCTCTTCGGCGCCTTCCAGACTGCGGCAGAGTGATGAAAGCTGCGGCCCTCGCCCCAAACAGGCTGACGGCCCTTGCGATTGCCGCGCATTGTGTCGATCCAATCGGCACTGGAATCCTTCGCATCCGTGCACGCGCCGGGCCCGCGCGGGATCGCGTTTTGTTTGCCCTTCGCACCCTCGACCCAGCCGCCAAGAAGATCGGAACAACAATCAGTGACGAGGCCCTCTTTGGCGGTCTCGACGTCACCCGCGCACTGGCCGACGGCACTGTGGTCCAGATGCCTGGCGTTCTGGACCGGTCATCCTCTCTGATCCTCGGGTCTGCAGAGCGATGCCCATCGCGCCTTGCCGCACATCTATCTGCCGCCGTCGACCGTGGCGGACACAGCCTCGTCCTCTGTGATGAAGGGGCCAGCCCCGAGGAAGAACCGCCTGACTCTTTATGCGAACGCGTTGGCCTCTACCTCTCGCTGGATGACCGCCGCGACAGCGCCCCGTTCGAGCTTCCAGCCGCGACAATAGACATCGAAGGCGCGCGGGCACGCTGCAACAAGGTTACAATATCTGACGAGCGCGCCTCCAACCTCGTCATCGCCGCCGCCCAACTCGGAATCGTTTCTCTCCGTGCGCCGCTTTGCGCACTCGCAATCGCGCGCGCGCTCGCCGCACTCGAGAACCGGGCAGAGGTCAGCCGACAGGACCTCGAAATCGCCGCTGCCCTGGCCTTCGGTCACCGGGCCACACGCCTGCCAGACTTTGACCAACCCGCCGAGGAACCACCTGCGCCCCCGGAAGCTCAGCACGAAGCAGAAGACCAAGAAGACGCAGCTGACGCGGACCAAACGCTCCCGGCCGAAATGTTGCTCGAAGCCGCGAAGGCGCTCTTGCCCGATGAACTTCTCGCCCGCATCGGCCAGAACGGCGGGAACGCACGCAATGCATCCGGCTCCGGCGCTGGTTCAGCCAAGATCGGAAATCGCCGGGGCCGCCCATTGCCGTCCCGCCCCGGGCGCACCGATGGCGGCGCCCGGGTAGACATTGTAGCAACCCTCCGGGCAGCGGCGCCTTGGCAAACCATTCGGCGCGCAGCCTCCGAGGCCACCAAGCCGATCCACATTCGGCGGTCCGACATCCGCCTGAAGCGCTACGAGGAAACCTCCGACCGGCTCCTGATCTTCACGGTCGATGCCTCCGGATCTCAGGCGCTCGCAAGGCTTGCCGAAGCCAAAGGCGCCGTCGAGATTCTTCTGTCGGAGGCCTACGCCCGCCGTGACCACGTCGCTCTGATTGGCTTCCGCGGCGATGGCGCAGAGATGCTTCTTCCGCCCACGCGCTCTCTCGTCCAGACCAAACGCCGCCTGAACGCGCTCCCCGGCGGCGGCGGCACACCCCTCGCTGCGGGCTTAAAGCTCGCGGCCGAGACAGCAACCCGGGCCGTGGCACAAGGTATGACACCCTACGTCGTGGTCCTGACCGATGGTCGCGCCAACATCGCGCTGGACGGGAGCGCCAATCGCGCAGCCGCGGCAGAAGACGCCGAGAATATGGGGAAATCCCTTCTGAGCCGCGGGATCGAGACGCTCATCATCGACACCGGCCAACGCCCCAGCCGATCCCTCACCGCGCTATCGGATGCTATCGGCAGCACCTATCTCGCGCTTCCCCGGTCCGACGCCTATCAGCTTTCGGCGGCTGTCTCCGACGCCATCGGAGACTGACCATGGATTGGGCGCGCGATGGCGGTGGCTGGCCAAACGCCGCGCATTCCCGCTTTGTCGACGCGCGTCCACATCGTTGGCATGTGCAGGAAGCCGGTGAAGGACCCACTCTCTTTATGCTCCATGGCGCCGGGGGAGCCACACAAAGCTGGCGCACCCTCTTTCCCCTGCTGGCACAGAACTTCCATATCATCGCCCCCGATCTCCCGGGTCAGGGTTTCACACGGATCGGCAGCCGCCTGCGCCTAGGTCTGTCGCCAACAGCGGAAGACATCGCCGCACTCTGCCGACAAGAGGGCTGGGCTCCCGACGCCATCGTCGGCCATTCCGCAGGGGCCGCGATCGCGCTTGAGCTCACCCGCCACATGAACCCCCGCGCAATTGTCGGCCTCAACGCCGCGCTCAGCCGGTTCGAAGGGATCGCAGGCTGGCTCTTCCCGCTCATGGCAAAGTTTATGGCCATAAACCCTTTGATCCCCCCATTCCTAGCACGCATGGCGGGGGGAGAAGCGCGTGTTCGCGAGCTGCTCGCATCCACCGGATCAAAGCTCGACGAAGACGGAATTGCCCTTTATCGCCGCCTCATGACCGACAGCGGCCACATCGACGGAACTCTATCGATGATGGCCCAGTGGAACATTGATGGGTTGCTTCGCAGCCTCCCGGACATCGAGACACCCGCGCTGCTCATCGTTGGCGAACGCGACGAAACCGTTCCCCCTAAGGTTTCGGAAGCAGCGGCAGCCAGTCTGCCAGACGCGGATGTAATGCGCCTGCCAAACCTCGGCCACCTGGCTCATGAAGAGGCGCCTGATGTCGTGGCAGACGCAATTGATGCCTTTCTCTCAAAACACCTCGGGCAAGCCCATAACGACAGGGCGCCGCTTTACGGCTCCCAACCATTTCCATAGTCTCCGCGCCAAGCCCAACTCAGCGGAGCACGCCCCATGGCCCAACGCCTTCACCTCGTCTTCGGCGGCGAACTCGTCGACCCTACGGGAACCAAATTCGCCGATGTCGACAACATTGATATCGTGGGGATCTTCCCTGACTACGACACGGCCTACGACGCATGGCGCAACGCCGCGCAGCGCACCGTAGACGACGCGCACACGCGATACTTCATCGCGCATCTCCATCGCCTGCGCGAAGAAGAAGCCGAAGCCTCGGCAACCGAAGAACTCGGCGACTGAGACGGGCATGTCCCATGAAGGAGCAAAGCGCCTGTGGTGCAACTTGGGCGAAGGCGTTCGCCCAAGCGCGCTTCTCGCACTGCTCCGGCGCCTGACTGAAACCCACCCCGGCCTTTCGGTGCATCTCACGGTTTCGCGGGGCATCGAGATGCCGCTTCAGATGCCCGAGGGCATCTCGCTGATTGAGCGTGCACCGGACGTGCGTCAGCCAGCGGATCGCATCCCGGGTGAGGTAAAACCCGATATTGCTGTATTCGCAGGCCGCGACCTGATGCTTGGCGCGGTGCCAGCCTGTCGAGAGCGCGGCATCCCCATTGTCTTACTGTCCGCCCGGGCCCCCGACGGTTCAACTCTCCGCCAGCGGGTGTCCGACTTCCGTATGCGTGGGCGCCTGCGCCTGTTCGATCATGTCCTCGCGGCGACCGAAGCAGATGCCGCCCGGTTTCGCGCCGTCGCCGGGGACACGATGCGGGTCGAGGTGTTGGGTGATCTTGGCCTCCTCGCCACACCATTGCCCTACGACCCCGACGAATACGAAGCCATCGCAGCGCTCACATCCAGCCGTCCGACATGGGCCGCTGTCAGCGTCTCCCTGGACGAATTCGACGCGATCGAACACGCCCATCGCGAGGCCAGCCGGCTGTCCCACCGTCTCCTTTTGATTGTCTCACCAGAGGCTCCCGAAGATGCCTCGCGCCTTGCCACCATGTTCGCGAACAAAGGATGGTCCATCGCTATGCGGTCCGAAAACGAGGACCCCGAAGACGATGTTCAAATCTTCATCGCCGACATGCCCGAGGAACTTGGACTGTGGTACCGGCTGGCGCCAATAAGCTTCATTGGTTCAAGCCTGTTCCCACCTGCCAGCGCGGCAAATCCTTTTGATGCAGCGGCCCTCGGGTCAGCGATCATCCATGGCCCTGAAATGGCGCTCGAAGAGGAAACCGCGAACCTCAACCGATCTGGCGCAAGTAGGCTCGTTCGTTCGGCCACAGAGCTCGCGGATTCGCTGGTCCTGCTCGTCTCCCCTGATCGGTGCGCCCGTCAGGCGCATCGCGCCTGGGAAGTCACATCATCTGGCGCGGAAGCGGCCGAACGCGCTGCACATGTCATTGGCATCTACCTCGAACGGGCGCCCGCCTGATGCGTGCCCCTGCCTTCTGGAACCGCGAAAGACCTGGATGGCAAGCCTGGTGCCTTTGGCCATTGGGGCAGATCTACGCCGCAGCCACGGCTCGACGGGTAAAACAACCACCAGAGCTGACACCATCGGTTCCAGTAATCTGCCTCGGCAACCTGAACGCAGGCGGAACCGGCAAAACGCCATCGGCGATCGCCCTCGTCCAGCTGCTACAAGAGATGGGGCACCGACCGGGCATCATATCCCGTGGATACGGTGGCAGCCTCCTTGGCCCGGAACGCGTGGAACCTGTCGCTCACACGGCAGAAGACGTTGGCGACGAACCACTTCTTATGGCGGCATTCGCCCCTGTCTGGATCGGCAAGAACCGCGCTGACGCAGGTCGTGCTGCTGAGGATAGCGGCGAGGTCGATATCATCGTCATGGACGATGGATTCCAGAACCCGACCGTCGCAAAGTCACTCTCCATCGTGGTCGTCGATGCCGCCGTTGGCTTCGGAAACGGCCAGACAATTCCCGCTGGCCCTCTCCGCGAACCTGTCGGTGTGGGTCTTGGTCGCGCAGATGCTGTGCTCTCGATCGGCCCCGAGGATGCGCAGGCAAAGTTCGAAAGCCGCTGGGGAAATCATATTTCTGTCCCACACCTCACCGCGACCTTGAAACCGCTACAAACCGGCCTGCCTCTACAGGGCCTGCGCGTCCTCGCTTTCGCCGGCATTGGGCGCCCAGAAAAGTTCTTCGCAACCCTGCGCGAAGAAGGGGCGGAGATTCTGCGCGAAGTGGCCCTGGGCGATCACCAGCCTCTGACAGAAGGCCTGATGCGGCGGCTTGAAAACGACGCGGCGGCCTCCGGCGCGCAGCTTGTCACAACGGAAAAGGACGCAGTCCGCCTCCCCGCCAGCTTCCGGTCCAAGGTCATGACGATCCCGGTCCGCCTCGTCTTCGACGACCCTGACGCAATGATCGGGCTCGTCAGGCCCCATCTTCCGGCGTAAGCCGCGCCCGGATCGCCCGTCCATCCTGATCCAGCTTCGGAGAAGCCCGCTCAATCGAAAGCTCGGCATCCGAAAACTGAAACGGCGAGCGAACCGATGGCACGCCGTCGACGTCCATCCGCAGACCGCGATGCGCGATCTGCGGATCGGCAAACACCTCCGCAAGGTCGTTGATCGGCCCAGCCGGCACGCCCTCGGCCTCGCAGGCGGTCAAAAGCGCCTCTTTCTCGAAGGTCAGCGTCGCGGCCGTCAGGCGCTCTGTCATCTCCGCACGGTTCGCGATGCGATCTGCATTCGTCAGAAACGCTGGCGCCGTCGCCATATCCTCCAGATCAAGGATCTTGCACAGCCGCCGGTACTGCGCATCGTTCCCCGTCGCGATGATGATCCAACCGTCCTTGCAGTCGAACACTTGATAGGGCGTCAGATTCTGATGCGCGTTGCCAATCCGTTCCGGCGCGACGCCGGTCGTCAGGTAGTTCATTGCCTGATTGGCGGTGATCGAAGTCGCCACGTCGAGAAGCGACATGTCGATGTGCTGGCCTCGCGCCGTCACGTCCCGCTGTCGCAAGGCGGCCAGAATAGCCGTCGTGGCGTAAACCCCGGTGAAGATATCCGTCACGGCCACGCCAACTTTCTGCGGCTGGCCAACCGGGTCACCGGTGATCGACATCAGGCCAGACATGCCCTGGATGATATAGTCGTACCCGGCCCGATGGGCGTAGGGCCCCGTCTGCCCAAACCCGGTGATCGAGCAATAGACAAGACCCGGATTGATTGCCTTCACGCTTTCGTAGTCGAGGCCGAACTTCGCCAGCCCACCCAGCTTGAAGTTCTCAATCAGAACATCCGCCTCACGGATCAGCGACTTGGCGATCTCAAGATCATCCGGGTTTTTGAGATCCAGTGCGATCGACTGCTTTCCACGATTGCAGCTGTGAAAATACGCCGCCGACCGATCACCGTCACGATCAATGAAGGGCGGCCCCCAGCGCCGGGTATCATCGCCCTCGGGGCTTTCGATCTTGATGACCTCTGCGCCCAGGTCTGAAAGCGTTTGGCCGGCCCAGGGGCCGGCCAGGATACGCGCCAGTTCGACGACCTTCAGTCCCGCAAGCGGTGCCGTCATTAGCCGCCAAGCGCCTCGTCAATCAGCCGCTTGACCTCGGGATAGTTGTTTCCGGCCACTTTCTCTCCGTTCACAAGGAAGGAGGGGGTCGAACTCACGTCGTCAGCCGTGGCATTTTCTTGATAGACCGCAACCATCGCCTGAGCCATGTCCGCATCGGACAGACAGGCGTTGACCTCTTCCTCACCCAAACCTGCGGCCCTGCCAATCCGCCGCAAGTTGCCGGCGATCTGTGCCGGGTCCCCGCTTGCGGTCCAGTCACGCTGGTTTTCATAAAGAAGGTCGACGATCCCGAAGTACCGCTCTTCACCACCGCACCGGGCGACCATTCCGGCCCAAAGCCCGAACCGGTCGAAGTAGACCTCGCGGTAGATGAAGTTGATCATACCGGTATCGATGTACTCGGCCTTCATCCGCTTGAACTCATTGGCGTGGAAGCTGCCGCAATGCGGGCAGGTGAAGGAGGCATATTCGATCACCGTCACCGGAGCGTCGGGGTTGCCCAGCGACATCTCCGCCACCATGGATGTGTCGACATCAGCGGCCTCCTGCGCATTCACGGCGCCCAGATCAATGCCGGGAGCAGTCGACTGGCTGTTGTTCCAGATAAACACGCCAAGCGCCGCAAAGGCGACAACGGCGACGATCGTCAGAAGTCGGTTCATGAGGGTACCTGCTTACACGTTATGCTTTGAATGGATGTTTGCGCCCAAAAGGGCAAGGGCGCGCTTCAGATCGGGGTCTTCGATGGCCGAAGTGTCCTGACCGGCGCGAGCAAGGTCTGCATCGCTCGGACCCTGCTTCGATCGCTTCGGTGCATGCTCGAAAACCGCCGCACCTTCCGAGAAGCCTTCAGGTGCAGTTTGCGTGATCCGGATCCGGGCAATGGCCTTGTAGCCGTAGCACGCGTTGATCCGTTCGCGCAGGGTTTCCTTTTGCATTTCAACCATTGGGGCCTGCGCCCCGGTCGTCAGAACGGTGATCGTCGCGCCCAGCCCGTCACGCCCATAGCTGACTTTGACCGGCCGGGTGATCTTGGCCAATGAGGGCCCCGCAACCTCTGCCCAATGCGTAAGGACGCGCGATACGGCGAAGCCCCGGGATTCTCCGGCGGACTGGACAGATTTAGACACAAGGCCCGCTGCACGGCGAAAGCCGCGCGCGCCTTTTGGCCGCTTTTCCTGACCATGATCCTTCATGGCTTTCCCGTCCTGTGCCCCAAGCTATTTTAATCCGGATGTGGGACCATACCAGCGCAATCGGATAAGAGGGATCATAAACATTGTGTGAGCCAAACGCGGCCAAGACACTTCTGGACTGGTACGATCGCCACGCCCGTGACCTACCCTGGCGTGTCGCGCCAGCAGATCGGGCGCAGGGAATCGAACCCGATCCCTACCGCGTCTGGCTGAGCGAGATCATGCTGCAGCAAACGACCGTCGCTGCGGTCAAAGCCTACTTTGAACGCTTCACGATGCTCTGGCCGACAGTCGCGGACCTCGCCGCGGCGCCGGACGATCAGGTCATGGGCGAATGGGCGGGGCTCGGCTATTACGCGCGCGCCCGCAATCTCCTGAAGTGTGCCCGCGCCGTCGTCGACCAGCACGACGGGCAGTTTCCGAAAGATCACAAGACGCTTCTATCCCTGCCTGGCATCGGCCCATACACGGCCGCCGCAATCTCGGCGATCGCCTTCGACCGCCCGGAAACCGTGGTCGATGGAAACGTCGAACGGGTTATGGCGCGGATCTTCGACGTGGAAACACCGCTCCCTGCCGCCAAGCCTGAACTGACCGACCACGCCGCCAGCCTCACACCGGACCTGCGCCCCGGCGACTACGCCCAGGCCGTGATGGATCTCGGCGCAACCATCTGCACACCAAAGTCACCCGCCTGCGGCATCTGCCCCTGGATGGACATCTGCGCGGCGCGCAAGTCGGGCCGCGCCGCCGAACTGCCGCGCAAGTCCCCCAAAACGCCCAAACCCACGCGCTACGGCTACATTTATGTCGGGCGGCGCAGCGACGGGGCCTGGCTGTTGGAACGCCGCCCTGAGAAAGGGCTTCTCGGCGGAATGCTGGGATGGCCCGGATCGGAATGGTCGGAGGCCCCGGTCGAAAAGCCTCCGACCACCAAGGATCATTGGAAGGATGGCCAGGCCGAGATTCGCCATACCTTCACGCATTTCCACCTCCGTCTCGCGCTGCGGATCGCCAATCTTCCGGACGGTACAACCACAGACCGCGGCACGTTCATCCCGGGACACGACTTCCGCCCATCCGACCTGCCCACCGTCATGCGCAAAGCCTTTGACCTCGCGTCCGGCCCGCTTTCCGGCAATTGAGCGTAAAGATCCCCTCGCATAGACTCGGCGCCATGACGGTTCCCTTCAAACGCCCTAGATGGCAGGACGCCCTCCCGTTCTGGGCGTCTGTTGCCCTTGTCCCCGTCATCGCAATCGCCGCGCTTTATGGCGGCATCGCAATTCTTTTGGTTCCTTTTACCACCTGGGGCCTCTTTACCGTATTCGATCTGATCGCTGGCGAGGACAGGTCAGAGATCGACCCGGGCACCCCGCGCCGCGATATCTACTGGTACCTTGCGGTCACACGGGTGTGGCCCGTGCTTCAAGTCGCAACACTGTCCGCCCTGATCGCATATGTCCCGTCAGCCGAGCACCTGACGCTCTTGGAGAAGTTCGGCATCTTCTTTGGGATGGGCATTCTCTCGGGCACGATCGGCATCGTCTACGCCCATGAGCTAATGCACAAACCGGGCGCGGCCGATCGCTGGCTGGCGGACATCCTGCTGGCCACGGTGTTCTACGGACACTTCCGGTCCGAGCACCTTCTCGTGCACCACCGCTATGTCGGCACCCCGCGCGACGCTGTGACCGCGCGCTACGGCGAGGGGTTTCCGTCCTTCTTCGCCCGCGTCCTCCCAGGCTGCTACCGCTCCGCCTTCCGGGCCGAACGCGAGATGCAAGTCCGGGCCGGACGGGCGCCCCTAGTTTTCAGCAACCCGTTCTGGCGCTACCATGGGATGCAGCTACTGGTCGTCATCGCAGCCTACGCTCTGGCGGGCTGGCTCGGTGTCGCCCTTGTCCTGTTTCAGGCCTTCGTCGCGATCTGGCAACTCGAACTCGTCAACTACGTCGAACACTACGGGCTGACGCGCCGCCACCTCGGGGACGGGAAATACGAACCCGTCGCCCCGCGCCACAGCTGGAACGCCACCCATCGCGCGTCCAACTGGCTGCTGATCAACCTGCAGCGCCACTCGGACCACCACGCAAAACCCGCACGGCCCTTCCCACTCCTCAAATCGGGCGACCCCGAGGAGGTACCGGAACTTCCCTACGGGTATCCGGTGATGACAACGGCGGCGATGGTCCCACCGCTCTGGCGGCGGCTGATGAACCCGCGCGTCAAGCGATGGCGGAAGCAGTTCTACCCGGACATCACCGATTGGTCAGCCGAAAGCCGCGCGATGCCGCGCTGATCACGTCCAGTCCAACACGATCTTACCCGATGATCCGGCACGCATCGTCTCAAACCCCTCGCGGAAATCATCGACATTGAACCGATGCGTGATCACTTCGCGGACATCGAGCCCGTTTTCCAGCATCGCGATCATCTTGTACCAGGTCTCAAAGATCTCGCGTCCGTAGACGCCCTTGATCGTGATCGCCTTGAACACGATCCGCGACCAATCGACGGGTGATTTGCCCGGTGGAATTCCAAGCAGCGCAATCCGCCCGCCCATCACCAGCGCTTCGACCATCTGATCCAGCGCCGCCTGACTGCCGGACATTTCCAGCCCGACATCGAAGCCTTCCTTCATGCCAAGATCGGCCACCACCTCCTGGAGGTCATGCTCTCTCGGATCGACGGCCACCACATCTCGCACGACCCGACGCGCCAGCGCCAAACGGTCTTCGTTCAGATCGGTGATCACGATGTGTCGCGCGCCGACATGGCGTGCCACGGCGGCGGCCATGATCCCGATGGGGCCTGCCCCGGTCACCAGGACATCCTCCCCTACAAGATCGAAAGACAGGGCCGTATGCACCGCGTTCCCAAGGGGATCGAGAATTGCTCCGATCTCGTCGTCAATCGCATCTGGCAAGGGCACCACGTTGAACGCAGGCAGACGCAGGTATTCGGCGAAGGCCCCCTGCTCATTCACACCGATCCCCCGCGTCGCGGGGTCCAGATGAAACTTACCCGCACGCGACTGCCGTGACTGTCGTCCAATCAAGTGCCCTTCCCCCGACACCCGCTGGCCAATCTTCACGTCTTCAACGTTCCGGCCCATGTCCACGATTTCACCCGCAAACTCGTGACCCGTGATCAGTGGAACCGGCACCGTGCGCGAGGCCCAGTCGTCCCAGTTCCAGATGTGAATATCCGTTCCGCAGATCCCAGTCTTCTTCACTCGGATCAGAACATCATCCGGCCCGATCTCGGGCACCGGGTGGTGCTCCATCCAAAGCCCGGGTTCTGCCTTCGCCTTCACCAGCGCCTTCATTTCGTTTTGCATCAAAGCGCTCCCACCTGGCGGCCTGCATCCTCGAATGCGGCCAATGCACTTTCCAAATCATCAACCGTCAGTGCGGCGTTCATCTGTGTACGAATACGCGCCTGCCCGCGCGGCACAACAGGGAAGAAGAACCCGGCGACATAGACACCCCGCGCGAACAGGGCCGCTGCCATCTCCTGGCTCAAACGCGCATCGCCCAGCATCACCGGGATGATCGGATGCTCGCCCGGCAAAAGCTCGAACCCGAGATCTTCAAGGCCTGCCCTCCAGAACCGCGCATTCTCAAAAAGCCGGGCGCGCAGGTCGTCTCCATCCTCCACGATCCGAAGCGCCTCAAGCCCGGCACCGACCACCGCAGGCGGCAATGAGTTGGAGAAGAGATAGGGTCGCGCCCGTTGGCGTAACAGGTCCACGACAGGCTGGGACGCAGCGATGTATCCGCCGATCGCACCACCCAGCGCCTTACCCAACGTCCCGGTCAGGACGTCGGCCTGCACCCCGAAATGCGCAGGCGTTCCCGCCCCCTTCGGTCCCATGAAACCCGTCGCGTGACAGTCGTCCACCATGACCAAGGCGTCATACCTGTCCGCAAGCGCCCGGATCTCTGGCAGCTTCGCCAGATACCCGTCCATGGAGAACACGCCATCGGTGGCGATCATGATGAAGCGTGCTCCGTCCGCGCGCGCCGCCTTCAGCTGCGCCTCCAGATCGTCCATGTCGGAATTGGCATAACGATACCGCTTCGCCTTACACAGGCGGATGCCATCGATGATGGAGGCATGGTTCAACGCGTCAGAGACAATCGCGTCTTCGGGGCCCAATAACGGCTCGAACACGCCGCCATTGGCGTCAAAACACGCCGCAAAAAGGATCGCATCCTCCTGACCAAGGAACGCGGCCAACGCCTGCTCCAGCTCCCGGTGCAAGTCCTGCGTCCCGCAGATGAACCGCACCGAGGCCATTCCGTATCCGTGATCGTCAATGGCGGCTTTCGCGGCAGCGGCAAGGCGTGGATCATCGGCAAAACCCAGATAGTTGTTCGCGCAGAGGTTCAGCATATCGCGACCGCCAACCTCGATATGCGCGGCCTGTGGACCTGAAATCGGCCGCTCCTTCTTTAAGAGACCCTGCCCCTCGATCTCTTTGAGGGTGGTCTTCAAATGCGCGGCAAACCCGGTTTCCATAATCGATCCTCACCTCTTTCTTGCGGCAGTCCGAAAGATCCGACTCACCGCGATCCGAGTCCTGACCCCACCTTAACGTCACGTCGGGCCGGGTTGCGGCATTTCCGCGTCGTCTTCAGACTGTTCTCCGGCCAGAGGAGGATACCATGACACATACCGTGATTCTGTCCGGCGCACGGACCGCCATCGGAACCTTCGGCGGCGCCCTTGCCCAGACACCCCCGATTGCCCTGGGTGCCGCGGTCAGCAAAGCGGCGCTTGAACGCGCAGAAGTCGAGGGCGGTCAAATCGGTCACGTCGCCTTTGGTCATGTCATCAACACCGAGCCGAGGGATATGTACCTCTCCCGCGCCGCCGCGATGGAAGCAGGCATGCCGGACACCACCCCGGCCATGAATGTCAACCGCTTGTGCGGGTCCGGTGCGCAGGCGCTCGTTTCCGTCATTCAGGCACTGGAACTCGGCGACGCGGAGTTTGGCCTCGCCGGTGGCGCCGAAAGCATGAGCCGCTCACCCTACATCCTGCCGCAGGCACGCTGGGGTCAGAAGATGGGTGATGCCACCTCAGGGGACATGATGCTCGGCGCCCTGAACTGTCCCTTCGGCACCGGCCATATGGGCGTAACGGCAGAGAATGTAGCCGCAGAGCACGATATCTCCCGTGAAGCGCAGGACAGCTTCGCATTGGAGAGTCAGTCGCGCGCGGCAACCGCGATCTCGGAAGGCCGTTTCAAGGAGCAGATCATTCCCATCGACGTCCGGGTAAGACGGGACACCGTCGCTTTTGAGACCGCCGAACACCCCAAGGCGACGACGGCAGAGGCGCTGGCGGGTTTGCACGCGGTGTTTCAGAAGGACGGCACCGTCACAGCTGGAAACGCCTCCGGCATCAATGACGGCGCGGCCGCGCTTGTCCTCGCCCGGGCAGAG
>CAWUIX010000006.1:0-16954 GCA_963922395.1 uncultured Rhodobacterales bacterium
GCGAGATTGAAGGTCCGCTCTACGTGCAGTTCGTGATGGGGGTGAAGAACGCGATGCCGGCCGACAGGCCGTCATTCGATTTCATGCGTGAAACCCTGCGCCGGATTGCTCCGAATGCGGAGTTTTGTGCGGCTGGAATTGGCCGGCATCAGATTGAGTTGAATGAATGGTGCATCGAGACGGGCGGACATTGTCGCACGGGTCTCGAAGACAATATCCGCATTTCGAAAGGCCAACTGGCACCGTCGAACGCAGCGCTCGTATCGCGAACAGTCGACCTTTGCCACCAGTACAATCGCCCTGTCGCAACACCTGCGCAGGCGCGAGAGATTCTTGGGCTATTGCCGACAGATTGAGATCGCGCCTACACCACTTTCGCCTGCTTCATTTCGGAGTAGGCAAAATCGATCAGTGCCCGCGTCCGACGCGGAAGTTGGCGGCCTTCCAAGTAGACCGCGGTCACGGGGCTCGGTTCGCTCTCGTACTCAGGAAGCACCCGACAAAGTGCGCCCGATGCCAAATGGTCCGAGCACGCAAACATTGGCGAAAGAGCAATCCCACGTCCCATGACAGCAAGCTCACACGCGGCTCGGGCCGAGTTGACCAGAAAGCTGCCTTCAACATCGATACCGATTTCCCGTTCACCTGACTTCAAAACCCAATTGCGCGGAGACCGCAGATTGCTGTCTTGGATGAACTGATGTCCCGCGAAATCGCCTGAAGGTTCGGGCCAGCCAAAGCGATCAAGATACTCTGGGCTGGCGACCAGCACGACCCGCATCACCCCAAGCTTTCTGGCCTTCACCGCATGTGCGCGGCCCTCACCGATACGAAATGCAAGATCGATGCCTTCGGTGGCCAGATCGACGTAATGATCGTCCAATCTCAAGTCGATGCGGATCCCCGGATATGCATCGGCATACCGGCCAAGCATGCAGGCAATATAGGTTTCCCCAAACGTTACAGGCGCAGAAACTCGAACAAGTCCTGAAACACTCCGTGCCTCCTCAGATGCGTCGGAGAGCATCTCATCAAGATCGTCGAGGATCTCGGGTGCGCGCGCGAGGAGTGTTTCCCCGGCAGGAGTCAGGCCGACCCGGCGTGTCGTTCTTTGAAGCAGACGAGTGCCAAGACGGTCTTCAAGTTCGGCGACATACTTCGAGGTCAATCTGTTCGAAACGCCAAGCTGATCCGCTGCAGCCGTAAACGACCCGGCCTGGGCCGTCGCAACAAAAGCTCTTAGGCCATCGACGATATCCATAGGCATTCCTCATTGAGAACGTCTCAGAGATAGTAATTCTATAATAACGCCATTTCGTTCCAATAAATCAAGAAATAGAACTGTGTCAGTAACTGATGGTCGCGTCTCAAAGGAACTCTCGCGGCCGATCCTGATCAAGACGGAGACAGACCATGACACAGCATTCAAACGCCGATTACGCAGCATTTGCACTTCGCGTGACAAGCGGCACGCTCTTCATCGCCCACGGGCTTCTCAAAGTGAATGTGTTTACAATCGCCGGAACGGTGGGCTTCTTCGAGAGCCTCGGGATCCCGGGCATTTTCGCTTATCTCACCATCTTGGCAGAGCTGTTGGGCGGCCTTGCTCTCGTCTTGGGCGTCGGTACCCGGATCGTTTCGCTGGCCCTCGTTCCTGTTCTTCTTGGAGCAACTTGGGTGCACGCTGGAAACGGTTGGCTCTTCTCGGCAGAAGGCGGCGGATGGGAATTCCCAATCTTCTGGGCCGTCGTGCAGGTTTCAATCGCTCTCCTCGGCCGTGGGGCCTTCGCAGTGAAGCTCCCGATCCTCGACAAGTCTCTCGGGCAATTCGCCTAAAACCTAGAAGCCGGAGCCCAAGAACGGGCTCCGGCTCCTTTTGTGTGGTCACCTGAGAATCCGAGAGGTCCGATATGCTTGTCGACGGTAAATGGACAGACAACTGGCAACCGGTGCAGAAGGCCGACGAAAAAGGCCGGTTCGTCCGGCAGGTTTCGGGTTTCAGAAATTGGATCACCCCGGACGGAACCCCCGGCCCAACCGGGCGCGGCGGTTTCCAGGCAGAGCCCGGACGGTACCGTCTCTACGTCGCTCTGATTTGCCCCTGGGCCTCGCGAACGCTGATCGCGCGAAAGCTCAAGGGCCTCGACGACATCATCCCGATCACAGTCGTAAATCCCAAACTTGGCGATCAGGGCTGGCGGTTCGGCGGGTATCGGGGCGCCGACGAAGATCCACTTCACGCGTCCAGGTTCATGCATGAGCTCTATACTCACGCCGACCCGCACTACACGGGCCGCGCAACGGTACCGGTTCTATGGGACGAGAAACAGGACGTGCTCGTCAACAATGAGAGTGCTGACATTCTTCGAATGTTTGACACTGCCTTTGAGCATTTGGCGCCTTCTTCCGTGCGCCTCTATCCGGACGATCTGGCCAGCGAGATCGATGCGCTGAACCCTCGGCTCTACGAGAGCTTGAACAACGGCGTCTACAGAGCTGGCTTCGCGAGCACGCAAGCGGCGTATGACGAGGCCGTTCAAGCCGTTTTTGCTATGCTGGACGTGTTGGAAGAGCGCCTTACCGGAGACTTCTTGTTCGGCGACAGGTTTACGGAAACGGATATCCGTGCGTTCGTCACCCTGATCCGGTTCGATGCAGCTTATCATGGCCTCTTCAAAACAAATACCCGGCAGCTATCCGACTATCCAAGGTTGTCGGCATACATGGAGCAGATCCTGCACCTCCCGGGCGTGGCCGAGACCGTCGATCTCGACCATATCAAGCAAGGCTACTACTCCATTAAAGCATTGAATCCGTTGGGTATCGTCCCGTCAGGCCCGGCTAGGCTGATAGATCTCGTGGACTTGCTGAAGGTCGCATGATCCTTCGCCCAAATCTTGCGTAGAAGTATCAGGTCAGACCGAAGCGATCATCGACGCCAACGCCCCGACCCGGCCATAGTCTAGCGAGAGTAACGCAAGGGTCGGTAGCGAGACATGACACGGATCGAGAAAATCGAGGCGATGATCGTCGACATTCCAACGATCCGTGGCCACGTCTTGTCGATGACCACCATGCGTCAACAGTCCCCGGTCATTGTAAGAATTCGCTTCTCAGACGGCAGTGAAGGCTGGGGGGAAGGCGCGACCATCGGCGGTCTGAGCTACGGTGCCGAGAGCCCAGAAAGCGTTCAGAGTGCAATAACAGAGTACATCGCCCCGCAATTGGTCGGCTCTGACGGAGACAACATTAACAGCTGCATCAGTATCGTTTCCGGCGCCGTGCGCGGCAACGCGATCGCGCGAAGCGCCGTGGAAATCGCGCTTTGGGACGGACTGGGCCAAAGAACGGGGCGGTCGATCGCAGAGCTGTTTGGAGGGCGCCGCTCAAACCACCTTCCAGTCGCCTGGACGCTCGCGAGCGGGAACTCCGAGACAGACCTGGCCGAAGCACAGGCAATGATCGCCGACCAGCGCCACAAGATCTTTAAGCTTAAGATCGGTAAGCGTCCGCTGGAGACAGACCTCTCACATGTCGAAGGCCTGAGAAACGGGCTCGGAGACCACATCGACATGCGGGTCGACGTCAATCAAGGCTGGGATAGGACGACTGCCCGCCGGGGTCTTGCTGCTTTAGAGGACCTCGGCGTGTCGCTCGCGGAACAGCCCATTGACGCGTCAGATGACGACGGCCTTCGAACGCTTTCGGAACGTTTCGACATGGCCGTCATGGCGGATGAAGCGCTTGCGGGACCGAAATCCGCCGGAAATTTAGCGGCTGCCGGTGCTGCAGACGCCTTCGCGATCAAGGTTGCGCAGTCCGGCGGACTTAAGGCTGCCGGAGAGGTGATATCGATTGCGCGGGCGTTTGGTATCGGCATCTACGGTGGAACCATGCTTGAAACAGGTTTGGGCACTGCGGCGAGCCTTCAACTGTTTTCAACGGTCGCCGAGCCAGAGTGGGGAACAGAGCTCTTTGGCCCATTACTGCTAACCGAGGACATTCTCACGGAGCCACTCAACTTCGGCAATTTCGGGGTCGAGATGCCGCTGGTGCCGGGGATTGGAGTAAAACCAGATCCCGACAAGCTGGAATTCTTCCGCCGCGACAGGGCGCGGTCCGTGCACAGGGTTGCCGGATGACGCTCAGATCGTCTTACGCGCAACGGACTGGGCGATTTTGACGAAGTTCGCTGCGTGAACCCCTTGTTCGTCCAGGCGGATGTTCACAGAAAGCGCCGTTTGGCCAAGCGGCGGGTCAATCTTAAGAAAATTGATGCCATTTCTGCTGGCTGAACTGACTGAAGCCGGCACCACACAAACCCCCTCTCCGATGGCGACAAGGCTCAGCGCAGTCTGAAGATCCATCGTGAAGACACGTTTGTTCACTTCGATGCCTTGCGCCTCGCAGCATTCCAGCACGAAGTCCGCATAACTCGGGCGTGGGAACTCCGGATACAGGATGAAGTTGGCATTCCTGAGCTCACGTAGATCGATGCGACGCCTCTCTGAATGAAGCGTGTCAGGCGCGGCCAGGACCAACGGCTCCTCAGCCAGTTTCCTGGTCAAAAACTCACTATCTGAGAGGGCAGGGCGCGCGAACGCGACGTCGATCTCGCGTGAGACAAGGGCCTTGTGCAATTGAGCGTTGTTCATCGGAATCAAGGACAGGTTAACGTCCGGGTAATTCGCGCGAAACGACTTGATGATGTTCGGTAGAATACCGAACGTCGAAGAGCCGACAAATCCAATCCTAAGTCGGCCCTCTGCGCCCTGGCCAAGGCGTTGGATCTCAAGCTTCGTGTCTTCAATTTGGCTGAGGATGCTGCGTCCACGCTCCAACAGGCGTTCGCCAGCCTGGGTCAGCGAAATCGAACTGCGACCTCGGTTAAAGAGGATTGCTCCAAGCTCTTCTTCGACTTTCTTGATCTGTCTGCTCAGCGGAGGTTGCGCCATACCAAGGCGCTCCGCGGCCCTGCCAAAATGCAGTTCTTCGGCGACTGCGACGAAGTAGGTCAATTGCTTAAGGTTCATAACCTGATCAGCCTATCAGGTGGAGAGCAGACAAAAAGACCCCCCGCATGGGCGGGGGGCGGCCAGTTTCAGGGAGGAACTGGGTCATTCAGCGGCGACCGCTTGCGCGGATTCTTCGGCCTTAAGAACAAAATCGAACTCAACATGCAGATCGGTTTCCAGTGACGGGTCCGCTTTCTTGAACGTTCCGACCAGGCTTTCCTTCACCGCAAAGACAGAGTCGTTGTCGAGCCAGGCGCTGTCCGCGTCATAGATCTGAGAAATCAGCGGCCTGTAGCCCTCTTTGGAAATCACAAAATGCATGTGACCGGGGCGGTTCGGGTGATGTCCCATAAACCGAAGAAGCTCACCCGCCGTCTCGTTGTCGGGAATTGGGTATGGGACCGGACGTACGGCGCGGAACGCATAGTGCCCAGTCTCGTCCGTCTCAAAACGACCCCGAAGGTTAAAGTCCGGTTGGTCTGGGTCATGGTTTTCATAGAGACCGTTGGGGGCATCTTCCCAGACATCTAGGATGACACCGGCAAGCCCGTTTCCTGCTGCATCCCGTATGTAGCCTTCGAAGTAGACGCTCTCCTCGCCGTCGAAATGCTTTTGAACGGTCGAGGCGCCTTTGGGCAGAACCGGCGGGTTTTCGCGGTAGAAGGGCCCGAGGACTGTACTTTCGCTCTCGGCGCCCTCGACTGGGTTAGACAGCATGTCGACCAGTACTTCGACGCCCAGGATATCCGCCAGAAGGATAAACTCTTGCCGCTTGTCGTCGCAGACATGTCCTGCGCGAGCGAGATATCCGCACGCGTCCAGGAACTCTTGGTGGGTCAGGTTCACGTCCTTGCAAAAGCCGTGCAGGTGCTGAACCAGCGAGGTCATGATCTCGCGCTGGCGATCACTGATTTCTCCGTGCTGACCCAGAGATGCCACCACAACGTCTGTCACGTTGTCGATTGTCACGTTGCGCATCGTTTCTCCTCCTCGAATTCGGAACGCATTTGTTGATCTGATCGTTCCCGAACTCCTCCTTTGACCCAATGCCGCTATCGGTATGGCGCAATACCCACGCCAATCACTGATCCCAGGGTATCGCAGAATACCCCACACGACATTGCGCGCAAAACCTCTCGCCACAGACATTAAGGGCACTGATTTGACGGGAGGACACCATGAAAACGAAGCTGGCAGAGATGCAGGCCCGGCTACATGCCTCGGCACATCTGCTTCGCCTGGGGCGTCTGTTCTCGGAGACCGTGCTTTTGCAAGTGGAAGAGCACGAATTCTATCTGACATTCGAAAAAGGAAGGCTGATCGGCATAGAGCCGGGACCAAGCCGCAAGACGCCATGGCGGTTTGGATTCATCACTGATCAGGGTGCTCTCGATGAGTTTTGGGCTCCGCGGCCGCAACCAGGATTTCACGATATTTTTGGTCTCGTGAAGCTCGGGCGCGGAAAGATCGAAGGTGATATTCTCGAACTCGTCAAAAACCTCCGCTTCTTCAAGGAATTCATGGCGCTGGGTCGGGAGGCGACGCCATGAACGGCTGCCTTGAACCGATAGTCGGACGATACCTTACCGTCGATATCGCTGGCCGAACGCAGCGGATCTATTTCGAAGAAGCGGGCTCAGGGCCCCCAATCCTTTGCCTGCACACCGCGGGTGCAGACAGTCGCCAATGGCGGCACATCCTGAACGACGAAGAAGTCACAAGTTCAAATCGCGTCATTGCCTTCGATATGCCGTGGCACGGGAAATCCCTGCCACCTGAGGGCTTCGAAACCCAAGAATATCTTCTGACGACCGAGGCCTACATCGCGACCGTTCTCGCAGTCGCGGAGGGCTTGGAACTGGAACGGCCCATTCTGGCGGGATGCTCGATGGGGGGGCGGATCGCCCTTCAACTGGCGGCACAGTATGTAGATCAATTCTCAGGCTTCATCGCGATTGAGGCATCGGATTTTCAACCGGCCTGGTACGACATCGACTGGTTTCATCGGCCCGATGCCCATGGCGGCGAAATGGGGGCGGCGCTCGTCTCCGCGAATATCTCTCCCCATGCGCCGGACGCCGAACGCTGGAACACCCTCTGGATGTTCATGTCGAGCGGACCCGGCGTGTTTCGGGGAGACCTAAGTTTCTACACCACGGACGACAGCCTAATCGACCGCCTTTCAGCGATCGATACTGCTCGAGCCCCGGTTCACATCCTTGTTGGCGCATACGATCTGACCTGCACGCCAGAAGACGCCCGCCGCACAGCTGCTGCGATCAAAGGCGCGACACTGACTGTCATGGACGAGCTCGGCCATTTTCCGATGAGCGAGCACCCAAACGCCTTTCGCCCATATTTCATCGATGCGCTCAACCGAATGGCCTGCGCGCGCGATGCAGCGTGATCCAACGATACGGAGGAGATCAAACATGACGCGCATCAAACCAACCGGAGAAAGTAACCAGCTGACACGCCGCGATTTCGGCAGGGGTGCCTTGGCACTTGCATCGACCGCTCTCGCGACACCTGCACTGGCCCGGGAACGTATAGTGAAGATCGGGTTTGTCAGCCCGCGATCCGGACCTCTCGCCGTGTTTGCCGAACCGGATGATTTTGTACTGGGTCAGTTCCGCGAGGGCCTGAAGGACGGTCTGAAGATCGGCGGCAAAACCTATCCGGTTGAGTTTGTCGTGAAGGACAGTCAGTCGAACCCTAACCGCGCAGCCGATGTGGCAAAGGAGCTGATCATCGAAGATGAGGTCGATCTACTGCTTGGAACGGCTACCCCGGAAACGACGAACCCGGTTGCGGACGCCGCCGAATATGATGAGGTGCCCTGCATCACAAACGACACACCCTGGCAGCCGCACTTTTTTGGGCGACGCGGCGATCCGACCGTGGGATTCGATTGGACCTATCACTTCTTCTGGGGCCTCGAGGACGTGATTTCCGTGTTTACGGGGATCTGGGACAAGGCGGGGACAAACAAGGTCGTAGGTGCACTCTGGCCAAACGACTCTGACGGAAACGCGTGGGGCAGCCCAGAGGTGGGTTTCCCGCCGGTCCTCGCGGAAAAAGGTTACTCACTCGTCGACCCAGGGCGGTACACGCCAATGACCGACGATTTCTCAGCACAGATTTCCGCGTTCAAGGCAGCAGGTGTCGAGATTGTAACAGGCGTCGTTCCGCCGCCAGACTTCGCAACGTTTTGGGCGCAAGCCGGCCAGCAGGACTTCCACCCCAAAGCCGTCACTTTTGGCAAGGCGCTGGAATTCCCGCAGGTGATCGCCTCCCTAGGGGAGCGCGGCGCGGGCCTCTCTGTCGAAGTTTGGTGGTCTCCGCACCATCCCTTCGGTTCCGGGTTTACGGGGCAAACATCGGCCGAGCTTGCACGGGAGTACGAAATGACCACCGGGCGGCCTTGGACTATGCCCCTGGCTTTCAAGCACTCCTTGTTTGAAGTGGCGATTGATGCACTCCGCCGTTCCGAGGATCCGACAGATCCGGAGGCGATCCGTTCTGCCATCGCGTCTACGGACTATGCATCCGTGGCCGGTCCAGTGAACTTTCAAACCGGCCCCGTTCCGAACGTATCCAAGACACCACTCGTAGGAGGGCAATGGCGCATGGAGGGGGGCAGGCCTGTGCTAGATATCATCGAGAACGGCGATCATCCGAATATCCCACTTACAGGAGAGTTCGCGCCGATCGGAACCTAAATCTGCATCCTGTCTATCGTCTTTGCGATGAATGGGGGACACCCAGATCAAGGCACCGGCGCCCGTTCAGTGGGCGCCGGTGCCATCACTGACGATCTATGCCGACCGTTCGCGAAACCTATCGCGATAAGAGGGACACGCCTCAGCCGCGCTATGGCGCCGCCCAAAGTCGGCCGCACGGATCGGTGGCGCTCACTGTGCCCCGCCATGCGCAACAATTGAAACCATCAGACCCCCTTTCGGACATTCGACCGAAACATTGCGCTGTCATCTCCTCGCATCACAGGAGGGCAGTCGCCCATTGCGGTGCGCAACGCCTCCACATTGATCGCTGTACGCCAAATCGCGGGGCAGTCCAACAGGTGAATTTCTCACCTTCGGCCCCAAGGGCGGACAGCACATTTGCCAGAGACCGGGGCGCAGCTCCGGCACATAGATGAAGGAGATTTAACATGGCAAATATGGACACGATGACCGTCGACAATGGCGTGAACGTCGAGGCGCTCTTGGGCGCGCGCGAAGCACTTGAAGCCGCTCCCGAAGCCGCGCAGTTCAAGTGGCGCGCTGAAAGCGAGTGGATGAACGGTGCCCATACTCGGATGACGATCAATCGCTTCTTCGGCCTTGGTGAAGAGCAGGATCGCGGCAAGAGCTTTACCATCGACGCCGACCATCCAGAGGTCTTTGCGGCCGCCGACCAGGGTGCGACCCCGGTTGAGATCGTCCTGTCCGGCCTTGCGGCTTGTCTGACAGCGGGCGTGGCGTCTGTCGCGCAAAACCGTGGCATTCAACTGCGCTCCGTCACAGCAACTGTTGAAGGGGACATGGACCTCGCGGGGATTCTCGGCATCGATGCTGACGTCCGTAACGGGTTCAGTGGAATTCGCGTGAATTTCCAAGTGGATGCTGACGCTACCGAGGATGACATCAAGGCCGTCGTCGCGCAATCGCAGCGCCGCTCTGCCGTCTTCGACATCTTCACCAACCCCACGAACGTCCACGTGAACGTAGACTAAACGTTACCCTCTTTCAGAAGGCGCAAAGCCATGACCTATCTGTCGTCAATTATCATTGGCGCTGGCCAGTGCGGGCTGGCCATGAGTCAGCATCTCACGCAGCGATCCCTGGATCACGTGATCCTCGAACGCGGTGACGTCGCCAACAGCTGGCGGACCGAGCGCTGGGACAGCTTGCGCCTTCTGACACCCAACTTTCTGACCAACCTTCCCGGCGCGCCCTATTGGGGACCTGCGCGGGATGGCTTCATGACCATGCCAGAGGTTGTGCGCCATATGACAACATATGCCCGAGGCTCCAATGCACCGGTCAAGACAGGCGTCACTGTTAGCCGCGTTGCCGCGCTGGGCAGCGGATACACCGTTGAGACCAATCAGGGCACCTACTGCTGCAATAACCTTGTTCTGGCGACGGGTGCCTGCAACCAACCAGTCGTTCCAGCTTACGCAGCAGAGTGGCCGGCCAATGTTCCGGCATACACACCATTCGACTACAAACGCCCGTCGGACATGCCGGACGGCCGCGTTCTGATCGTCGGCGGCTCAGCCACCGGGGTTCAGCTTGCACGCGAATTGCAACTTGCAGGCCGGGAAGTCTGGCTCTCCGTGGGCGAACACGTGCGCATGCCCCGCACATACCGGGGACGTGATATCAAATGGTGGATGCAGGCCACGGGCCTTCTCGACCAACGGATCGAGGACGTGGATGACCCGGCGCGCGTGCGTCGTACACCGTCCCTTCAACTCGCGGGCCTCCCGGAAGCCGTGGACCTGAACGCGCTTCAGGCGATCGGGGTAAAGATCGTCGGACGCCTCGCAGGCATTCGCGACGGCAAGGCGATGTTCTCCGGCGCGTTGGCCAATCATTGCGCGATGGCGGACTTGAAGATGAACCGGCTCCTCGATCTGATCGACGATTGGGTGCGGGAGCAGGGGATGGATGCAATCCTCCCCTCACCGCACAGGTTCGCACCGACAAGGCTGCCTGAGACGCCAGATCTCGACGTCCGGCTGGACGACGGAACCATCGCTGGCGTTCTCTGGGCCACCGGCTTCCGGCCTGACTATTCCTGGCTGGATATCCCGGTCCTCGATCGCCGCGGGCGCCTGAAGCATGACAAAGGTGTCGTCGCTCCCGGCCTCTACGCCATGGGCCTGCCGTTCATGCGGCGGCGCAAGTCCACACTCATTTGCGGCGCCGGAGACGACGCCGCCGAACTCGCCACGCACATGATGTCCCGGCTCGACCGGATCGCGGCCTGAAAGGGGGCAGGAAAGCTATGACCATTCACCACAATCAAAAAATGGACGCCATCATTGTCGGTGGCCGCTGTGCAGGCGCTGCCACAGCCATGTTGCTGGCCCGCGCCGGGATTCGGGTTCTTGTGATCGAGCGCGACGCCTATGGCTCGGACACACTGTCGACCCACGCGCTTATGCGGACAGGGGTAGCTCTCCTGGCACGGTGGGGCATCCTCGACCGGGTTGCGGCCGCCGGTACGCCGCTCGTGCGCAAAACCACTTTCGATTACGACGGCGAGACAATTGAGATCGACATTCGCCCAGATGCCGAGACACCAGGACTTTTTGCTCCGCGTCGCACGATCATCGACCGGCATCTGATCGATGCCGCGATTGCAGCAGGCGCAGAGGTGCGTTTCGAAACCCGTGCCACAGACCTAACCCGCGACACCACGGGCCGGGTCAACGGTGTGGTCACAATGGACAAGAACGGACAGCGCTCGACGGTTCGGGCCGACATCGTGATCGGCGCCGACGGTCGACACTCGATGGTCGCCTCGCAGGTGGAGGCCCGCCAAATCGCGTCTGCTCCCGCGACCACGGCTGGGGTCTTTGCCTATGTCCCGGGCTTGCCGAATGACGGGTATCGCTGGTTCTTTGCTGAGGGCGCGCACCTTTCAGTGATCCCAACGAACTCTGGCGAGCACTGCGTCTGCACGATCGTCCATCGCGACCGCTACCAAGAGGTTTTCGGGACAGCGCCCGATGTGGCATTCCTCGACCTGGTCCACCGGTTCGACCCGTTGCTGGCCGACGCCGTTTCGCCGAACATCCGGGACATCCGTCTCCGCCGCTGGGGCGGAGCGCCCGCATTCATGAAACGCTGTCAGGGCAGGGGTTGGGCGCTTGTTGGGGACGCCGGTTACTTCAAGGATCCTCTCACCGCACATGGCATCACGGATGCATTGCGCGATGCCTCGCTCCTAGCCGACGCCCTGATCATGCGCG
The DNA here is from genome assembly GCA_963922395.1 of uncultured Rhodobacterales bacterium. GTDB lineage: Bacteria > Pseudomonadota > Alphaproteobacteria > Rhodobacterales > Rhodobacteraceae > Ovoidimarina. The sequence continues at coordinate 12,004 of CAWUIX010000006.1, forward strand.
GGAGGGCAGGACTGGCCGACTATGAGCACATGCGAAACCGGCTGTCCTACGACCTGTTCGATATCACACGGGACGTTGCCAGCTTCAACTGGTCCCTGGAAGAGCTCAAGGGGCTTCACGCGGAACTCAACGCAACCATGAAGGCAGAACATATCTTCATGCAGCACTTCCATGCGCCTGTGAAGATTCCGGCGGAGTAGGGGCCTACCGTGCGTAGGCCCATCCGTCGCTCCGTGGGTCTGTAGCTGCTTCGGTCATCCCGTCGGGATGCAGCACAACTGCTCCGGCATGGCCCATAAGGCTGGAATACCCGGGCACGATCTCAACGACGTGCCCGGCTCCTCGCAACGCGTCGACCAGCCCGGGGTCTGCCGTCTCTTCAATCTTCAGCGAGGTCGACACATCGCCCCAGGTCCGACCCAACAGCCAGCGGGGCGCCGTAATCGCCTCCTGCAATGGCCGCCCGAACATCGCATATCGGGTGAAGAGGGCCGCTTGCGTCTGCGGCTGCCCTTCGCCGCCCATCGTGCCATAGGCCATGATCCGCCCGTCCGACAACTCGGCGAGCGCCGGGTTGAGGGTATGGAACGGATGATGCCCGGGACGCAGCTGATTGGGGCCCGGAGCAAGCGAGAACCCGGCCCCCCGGTTCTGGAAGTAGACGCCCGTCTCGGGACATGCGAGGCCCGACCCAAACTCCCAATAGACGCTTTGAATGAAGCTGACCGCCGTGCCATCGCGGTCCACCGCCCCCATCCAGATCGTATCGCCATCCTTCGGCTCATGCGGCCAGGGTAAAGCGTGGTTCAGATCGACGGCGGCGGCCATCCGATCCATCTCGGCGTCGGACAAGAGGCTCTGCGCCGCCTGCCGCATCGCACGTTCATCCCCAAGCTCGCGGTTGCGCACGATGAACGCCTGCTTCGTCGCTTCGATGAGCCCGTGCCAGTGGTCAAAACCGTCAGCAGTCTCGATCCCCAAACGGTCAAAGATGCCAAGGATCGCGAGCGACGACATCCCCTGCGTGGGCGGGATCATGTTGTAGAGCGTTCCTTGCCGAGTGGTGAGTGTCAGAGGCGTCACCTTACAGGCAGACATCCCGTTCAGATCCGCGGTCGTCAGCGGACTGCCCGCCTCCGCCAGGAACCGCCCATGGGTTGCGCCGATATCACCACGGTAATAGTCATCAAGACCCGCTTCAGCGAGCCGTGCCAGCGTGTCTGCGAGAGCGGGGAGAGTCATTGACGCGCCCGGCGCAGGGACCTCACCGTCTTGCAGGAAGATCTCTGCGAAACCCGGCACATCCCGCAGCCCTTCAAGCTTTTCTTCGGTCGTCTCCGACTGGTTCCGACTGACGGCGATGCCTTCACGTGCATGCGAAATGGCAATGGACAGCAGATCCGAAAGGCGCGAAGGATCGGACCCGTCCATCTCCAACGCCTTAGCCCAACCCGAGATCGTACCCGGCACCGTCAGTGCCGCTTCTGCACCCCGCGTGGGCAACTCCTCGGTGTGACCGCGTTCCGCATACCAATCGACCGTCGCCGCCGCCGCCGCCGGACCGCAGGCGAATATGCCCTGCGGCGCAGCCCCGGGCCGCTTGATCACCCAGAACCCATCTCCTCCGATCGCGGTCATATGGGGATAAACCACGGCGATCGTCGCCGCTGCGGCAACCATCGCTTCCACGGCTGTTCCGCCCGCTTCGAGGATGTCGGCCCCTGCCTTGGTGGCCAATCGATGCGGCGCCGTAAACGCCATGCCCCGTCCGAGTGCGGTCTCAATCATTGGTCCTGTCCCGTCGTTCTTTCTGCCGCCTAACCTGTTCCGCCAAACCGCATTGGCAAGGCGTCGTCAGGCTAACCGAAGATCTCCTTGAAGCGGTCGATGGACAATCGAAACCCGGCTTCGAAATCTCCGTTCCCGGGGTGATAGACGCTCTCGAAAGAGATCACACCGGCATAGCCGTCGGCCCGCAAAGCCTCTGCCATCGGCTGAAACTGATCTGCAAGTTGTCCTTCTCCCATGCGCCGCACCTCAAGCGTCGCGCGCGGCGTGTCCACCTGCACATCCTTGATGTGGATATGCCCCAGATACCCGTCACGGACCTCGTCATATCCATCCGGCCAGGCGCGTTCATGGCACCAGCAGTTGTTCGCGGGATCCCACAGGACTTTCAACGTGTCCTTCGCGTCGAGATCGTCGATCAGCTTCCGCGCGGTGTAGTTGGAGTTCACCATGGTCCCGTTCCCGGTTTCGACCACCAGCGTCACGCCAGCGTCTCGCGCTACCTCCACCGCTGGCGCGATCAGGGGTGGTGTCGTTTCCCAAGCCCCGTGGGCAACATTCCACTTCTCGGCGCCATTCGCGCCCCACAGGATCTGTTCCTTCTTCTGTGTCATGATCCGCGCCAGCGGCGAGCCCACCACATGGGCCATGTCGATCACACGTTTCAGCGCGTCCATATGCTTCGTATGTAGCTCATCCCCAGGCCGGTTCGCCGTCGTCATGCCGGCAAAGATGTGGCGCGAGAGGCAGGACACTGGCTTCCCACGGTCCCGCAGAAGACGATCGATCTCTCCGATCTCCTCCGCCGAGTGATCGCCTACTTCTGTATCGCCCACAAATTGCAGCTCGGCATAGTCCAGACCGAACTCGTCCATAACATCGACGGCATGACCCAAATCCCGGCTGATCCCGTCGCAGATGACCCCGAGCTTCATTTCGCGGCCTCCCGGTGCAGTTCCGCGCCCACGATCTCTTCGATCACCCGGGTGCAGACCCAATTGTCACCGTTGGGATACTTGGTCCGGCCTGCGTGAAAGATTTGCATCGCCGCGGCGGCGGTATGGAGGGGCACACCTAACTCCTCACCCAGGCCCATGGAGATCGTCAGGTCCTTGTGCATCGTGTTGATGTGACTGCCGGTTCCTTCAAATTGCCGGTCGATGATCTTCTGAAGCGCGTTGTTCACGATCCCGCAGCCCGCCGACGACGTTGAGAAGACGTCGAGGATCACCTGACCGGGGACACCGGCCTTTGCGGCGAGGGCTGCGGCCTCGAACGTCGCCGCGAACTGTGCACCGATCAGCGATTGGAGACAGGCTTTGACCGTCTGCCCATCCCCGGGCGCGGTCCCGACCCGGTGGATTGAGGCTGAGACCGCTTCCATCACCGGCAGAAACTCATCGAGCACGGCCTCGGGCGCGGCGGCCATCATTGTGAGCGTTCCTCCCTGCGCCCCGGGAAACCCTCCGGAGACGGGCGTATCGATCATATGAATGCCCGACCCCTCCATCGCTTCACCGATGGCGCGCGCCTCATGGGGTTTGATCGTGGCGGACAGGATCACCGCCCCGCCTTTGGGCATATGCCCCACAATGCCATCGTCGCCCAGGATCACCGACTTGGCCTGATCGCCATTCATGACCATCACGAACACCGCGTCCGATGCGGCCCCGACCTCGGCGACCGACGTTGCCGCCGTGCCGCCCATCTCGCGAAACGCCGCCATGCGCGCCTCGCTCAAGTCCAGACCCGTTACCGAAAATCCGTTCTTGATCAGGTTCTTCGCCAGGCCGGATCCCATATCTCCCAGCCCGATTACGCCAACCGTCTTCATCTCCGCGTCCTCCCAAACACGAATGCCTACCAATGATGTCCTGTGCAGGGGACACCGGTCGATCGCGGGGATTTCACGCGTCGCGTCCATGCGACGTCGGGCGCGTCCAAAAGACACCCCGCTGCCCGGTTAGGTGATCGGGACGCTAGCACCGGGATTTCCGCGCTGGCAAGCGCGCTGTGATCCTCATAGGCTGCAACCCGACCGGACGTGGGCTGAGGGAGGAAAGACCATGGATGGAGCGACACCGCGCGAGGATGCGACGCAGATTTGGCTCGATCCCGGGGCAGGGGACCCGGAAGCCTTTCGGGCGTGCGTCTCGCAGGAAACGCACCCCGCCGATTGGCCTGCCGCCACGGCGATCGAGCGGAACATTCCCGTCTATGCCGGGGAAGCGGTTCGCGACGCCGCGGAACAGCCAGAGAGCCGCCGCGCGCTGATGGCCGAATGGGCACGGGTCTTCAGATCCGGCCCCGGTGTCCTGGCCATCAAGGACGCGGTCAGTTCTGACGCAGTCGACAACGCGACCGCACTCTTTGAGCGGCTGATCCAGGAAGAGAGTGAGAGCGGGGCAGGGGGTGGCGATCACTTCGCAAAACCCGGGGCGAATGATCGGGTCTGGAACGCGGCCCAGAAACATTGCGAAGCTGATCCAGAAGGGTTCGCCCGCTATTACGCCTCGGACGCGATTGCGATGGCCGCCGAGGCCTGGCTCGGTCCAGGCTACCAGCTGACCGCACAGGTCAACCGGGTCAATCCGGGAGGCGCGGCGCAAACCCCGCACCGGGATTACCATCTGGGCTTTATGACCGTTGAGGATGCCGCGCGGTTTCCAGCCCAATGTCATACGCTGTCGCCGCTCTTGACCCTTCAGGGCGCGGTTGCCCATTGCGATATGCCGCTGGAAAGCGGGCCAACGATGCTGCTGCCCTATTCGCAGTTGGTCTTTGACGGATATCTCTCGTTCCACAGACCAGAGTTCCAGGCCATCTTTGCTGATCATCATGTTCAGCTGCCGCTTGAGACCGGGGATGCCATGTTCTTCAACCCCGCCTTGATGCATGGCGCAGGGACGAATCATTCATCCGAGATCCGCCGGATGGCGAACCTTCTGCAGATCGGGTCGGCCTTCGGACGGTCCATTGAGACGGTCGATCGATCCGCCATGGTTATGGCGCTGTATCCTGTTCTCGGGCAGACCGACCTGTCGCCCCGGGAGATGGAGAATGTGATCGCCGCGAGTGCGGAAGGCTATGCCTATCCGACGAACCTCGATCGTGATCTGCCCGCGCCTGGAAACCTGGCGCCCCTCACGCCTGCTCAGATCAT
>CAWUIX010000007.1:0-16485 GCA_963922395.1 uncultured Rhodobacterales bacterium
CTGTTGCCGGTTCGAAATCAGCCGGCCCACCATTTGCGCAGTGTAATCCACAATCGGCACGATCCGCCCATAGTTCAGCCGGGTCGGACCGATCACACCCACAGCGCCCACAACCTTACGGTCCGCGTTCATATACGGAGAGACCACCAAAGAGGAACCCGAAAGTGAAAAGAGTTTGTTCTCTGAACCAATAAAGATCCGGACACCTTCTCCCTCTTCTGTGAGCTCAAGGAATTCTGCAATATCTTGTTTGCGTTCGAGATCGTCAAAAAGCCGTCGAATGCGTTCAAAGTCCTGCTTAGTTTCGCTGCCTTCAAGAAGATTGGAGCGGCCGCGCACCATAAGGCGTTCGGTGCTCTGGCCCGCGTTCTCCCAAACAGCGATTCCGCTTTCGACCATGTCCTGAGCAAGAGCATCCAGCTCTTGTCTGCGGTTTTCGATCTCCTTCGCGATCGACACCTTTACTTCGCTTAGAGTTTGGCCCTCTGCAAAGGCGTTGAAGAAGTTCGCCGCTTCCCGCATGGAAGAGGGCGTTTGGCCGGGCGGTGGCGTGAACATCCTGTTTTCGACATGACCATCCGCAAACACCAGAACGACAAGCGCCCGGTCCTGCGCAAGCGAAACGAACTCCAGGTGCTTGATCGGTGCTTCATACTTTGGCGCAAGAACAAGGCTTGCGCCGCGCGTCAGTCCTGAAAGCGCCGAGCCAACCTGATCCAACAATCCCTGAACATCCGCCGCTTTCGGGCCCAGAGTCTGTTCGATGTTCTGGCGCTCCTCATTCGACAGCTCCGTCACTTCAAGAAGACCATCGACGAACATCCGCAAACCTTGCTCCGTCGGAATGCGGCCGGCCGAAACATGGGGGCTGTCGAGCAGGCCCAAGAACTCAAGATCTTGCATCACATTGCGGACGGTCGCGGCGCTCACCTTCTCTGACATCGTCCGGGTAAGGGTCCGGCTTCCAACGGGTTCGCCCGATGTGAGATAGCCCTCAACAACCCGGCGAAAGACCTCTCGGCTCCGCTCGTTCATTTCCTCGAGGATGTCTGCGCGTTCCGTCATTGGCCCTCAATCTCTACGGTACGAATTAAATGGTGCGGGACGGAAGAATCAATCGGGCTTGCATCGCGCTGTACGGGGTCGCTATCTGACCTCGGAGTCAGAGTGGGGATATTCGAATGCGGCCATCAGGACGTCAAACCGATCAAATGCGCGACGTGTCGATCGAATGTGGGGTTACGCGGCATGCGGAGGGTTCCTGCCTGATCAAGTGTGGGGACACGCATGTCCTTTGCACTGCAAGTGTCGACGAACGCGTTCCGCCGTTTCTAAAGGGCACGGGCCTGGGCTGGGTCACGGCGGAGTATGGGATGTTGCCCCGATCCACACACTCCAGAATGAGACGAGAGGCAAAAGCCGGGCAGTCGGGCCGTACGCAGGAAATCCAGCGCCTCATTGGGCGATCCCTTCGCGCCTCGATTGATCGCGTGGCGCTTGGCGAACGTCAGATCACGGTGGATTGTGATGTTATCCAGGCGGATGGGGGCACCCGGTGCGCGTCGATCACCGGTGGCTTTGTCGCCTTGAGCCTGGCGATTGAGAAATTGGTCAAGGCTGGTGATGTGACGTCCGATCCGATCGTGGATCACATTGCGGCTGTATCCTGCGGGATCTACGCCGGCCAACCTGTTCTGGACCTCGATTACCCGGAAGACAGCGAAGCTGGTGTCGATGGTAACTTTGTGATCACAGGCAGCGGTCGCCTTGTCGAAGTTCAAATGTCTGCCGAAGGTGCAACCTTCAGCCGGGTTGAAATGGACAGTCTTCTGGATCTGGCCTCGCAGGGTGTTGATACGTTGGTCGCAGCCCAGAGATCGGCTCTTGGACGATGAACCTTCGCAGCACGAAGCTGGTTGTGGCGTCGCATAACGAAGGAAAGGTCCGTGAGATCCGGGACCTTCTCCGCCCATTCGATGTTGAAGTCTCTTCGGCGGCCGACCTGAATCTCGCTGAACCAGCTGAAACAGAGACGACGTTTGCCGGAAACGCACGCATTAAGGCGCATGCTGCGGCACAGGCGACCGGCCTTGTTGCACTGTCGGATGACAGCGGCCTCGCCGTTGAGGCCCTTTCTGGCGGCCCAGGGGTGTACACTGCGGATTGGGCTGAAACACCGAATGGCCGAGATTTCGGTATGGCAATGCGTCGCGTTGAAGACGAACTGAACGAAGTGGACGCGCCGGAGCCACGCCTGGCGCAGTTCGTTTGTGTCCTGTGCCTTGCCTGGCCAGACGGTTCCGATGAAGTGTTCGAAGGCAAAGTAAAGGGTCGGGTGACCTGGCCGCCTCGGGGCTCCAATGGATTCGGTTTCGATCCTGTGTTCGTGCCAGAGGGCTTTTCCGAGACATTCGGAGAAATGGAACCAGAGCGGAAACACGCGATGTCCCATCGCGCTGACGCCTTTGACAAGCTCATGAAGGCTGTCTTTGCCTGAAGTGAGCGCCCCTCAGTTTGGATTGTATTTTCACTGGCCGTTCTGCGCCGCCAAATGCCCCTACTGCGACTTTAACAGCCACGTCTGGTCGACCGTCGATCACGACGCCTGGCTCGACGCGTTTTTGAGCGAGATCCGCAGAATTAGGGGCGAAACAGAAGACCGGATTGTCTCCACGATCTTTTTCGGCGGCGGCACTCCGAGCCTGATGCGGCCCAAGACAGTCGAAGCTATTATCAACGAGGTACGCGCGCTTTGGAGGTGTTCCAATAGCCTCGAAGTGACACTCGAGGCCAATCCAACCTCTGTCGAGGCGGGGAAGTTCAATGACCTGGCTAGGGCAGGTGTGAACCGCGTTTCACTTGGGCTACAGGCGCTAAATGATCACGACCTAAAGAAGCTTGGCAGGCAACACTCTGCAGACGAGGGCCGTACCGCGCTGGACATCGCATTAGCCACATTCGACCGGGTGAGCTTTGATCTCATCTATGCGCGTCAGGACCAAACCCAGGACGCTTGGCTGTCTGAGGTAGAGAAGGCTGTTTCGTTCGGCGCAACCCACATGTCGCTCTATCAGCTGACCATTGAGCCGGGCACCGCCTTCCATCAGCGGTTTCAGGCTGGCGGCCTCCTCGGGTTGCCAGACGACGATCGCGCCGCTGACCTTTTTGAGATGACACAAAGAGTTATGGAAGGCGCAGGCCTGCCTGCCTATGAGACATCAAACCATGCGGCGCCCGGAGAAGAATGCCGGCACAACCAACTTTACTGGGCGGGTGGTGACTATGGCGGCATTGGACCTGGGGCGCATGGTCGTCTGACGTTGGGTGGAGACCGCTATGCGACAGAGTGTGCGAGAGATCCGGCAGCATGGCTGAGAAAGGCGAATGCGGGATCAGCTGAGATTGTAAGAACTAAGCTCAATTCAGAGGAGCGGCTGATTGAGGTGTTCGTTATGGGGCTGCGTCTATATGAGGGTGTGAAGCTAAATAGAGTACGCAAACTCAAACCTAGAGAAATATTATATAATAATATCAATATTTTAGTCGAAGAGGGCTGGCTCGAACAGGATCGCCAGACCCTTAGATTGACCGAAGCTGGTAGACCATTGGCGGACTCGGTTGTCCGCCGTATTCTCACGTAGCGTCTGACACAGCGCTCAGCTTTCGGCAAAGCTCATCAAGGTCGTCGAGAGAGCGATACCGAATAGTAAGCTTACCAGCCTCTCCTCCATCCTCATGATCGATCGAAACGGCCATAGACAATGCCGCCGAGAGATCGCCCTCCAGTGCTCGGGTGTCTGCATCTTTACGCGGTGTGGCCGGCTTTGATTTTGGCTGTGCCTTCGCCTTTGCCAGCCGTTCGGTCTGACGGACGGACAACCCCTTCTTCACAATCAGAGATGCGAGTTCGAGTGGATTCTCTGCCGTGATCAGGGCACGCGCATGGCCAGCTGTAAGCAGCCCATCTTGAACGAGCCCTTGGATTGGACCCGGCAAGTCTAGGAGCCGCATCGTGTTCGCAATATGACTTCGGCTCTTCCCCAGCGCCTCCGCGAGCCGTTCCTGCGTATGACCAAACCGCTCCATCAGCTGCCGATAGCCCGCGGCCTCTTCAATTGCGTTCAGGTCGGCTCGTTGGATGTTCTCGATGATCGCAATTTCAAGAACTTCGGTATCATCGAACTCCCGGATGATCGCCGGCACAGCATGCACCTGTGCCATCTGGGCTGCGCGCCACCGCCTTTCACCAGCGACGATCTGAAAGGCGCCGCCATTCTTGGGGTCCCGACGCAAAATGAGTGGCTGGATAACGCCCTTTTCTCGGATCGACGCTGCGAGCTCTTCGAGAGCCCCGGTTTGAAACGTGCGGCGCGGCTGGTCTGGGTTTGGCGAAATCTGATCAACCGGAACAACAATTTCGGCCGCCTGGGAAGGCTCTGATACCGTTTCCGGAACCGGGGCCACATCTGCCATCAGGGCGGATAACCCGCGCTTCAGTGCCTTACGCTCTCTCTTTTCCGCCATCTTAGCCCCACTATGTTGTGGTTGAATTATGCCGACCTACGACTTCTTGAGCAAGCGCGCGATACGCGGCCGCGCCCTTTGATTGCGTATCATACGCGAGGACAGGAACCGCAAACGACGGCGCCTCGCTCAAGCGCACATTGCGCGGGACGATGGTTTCAAAAACCATCTCACCCAACGTCTCCCGCGCATCTTCCTCCACCATCTGGCTCAGGTTGTTGCGCCCATCAAACATCGTCAGCACCACACCTTCGATCCGAAGGTCGGGATTTGCGGACTGGCGCACCTCACGAACAGTCAGCATCAGTTGCGACAGGCCTTCCAGAGCAAAGAATTCACTTTGCAGCGGGACCAAGACGGAATGTGCTGCCACCAGCGCATTAACGGTCAGAAGGCTCAAGGAGGGTGGGCAATCGATCAGAATGAAGTCGAACCCGAACTCGTCCATCTCTGGTTGGCGCAGGGCGTCAAAGAGAAGGAATGATCGCTTCTCATTCGCGACGAGCTCGATATCTGCAGAGCTTAGATCCGTTGTGGACGGCGCCAACCATAGGTTTTTGGTCTCCGTCGCATGGATCACGTCCTTTAGCCCAGCCTCGTCCAAGAGCAGATCGTAGGAGGTGAATTCTCTGTCCGACACCAATAGACCCAGCCCTGTTGATGCGTTTCCCTGAGGATCAAGATCAATCAGAAGAACGCGATGGCCGGCTTCTGCTAGCGCCGCACCGAGATTGATCGCCGTCGTCGTCTTTCCGACGCCACCCTTTTGATTGGCGATGGCGATGATGCGCGGCCCGGGAGGGCGGCTCGGATCAGACACGCTCGATCTCCGTTATCTTCAGGATGCGGCTGTCGCTGCTGCTCAGACTAGGATCTGTTTCGCAGTGAAACCTGAAGGTTTCAAGAGCGCTCTGCAGGTCTTCCTGGTACGTCGCGCCCCTTGGAAACAGTGCGGTCCCACCTGGCTTCATGTGCTGAAGGGCAAATGCGAGCAGTGTATCGAGACTTGCAAGTGCGCGTGCACTGACAACATCTGCATTCAAAGGCGGAAGGTCCTCTACACGCTGGGCCTCTACACTCGCATTGGCTCCTGTCTCTCGAATGACCGTTCTCAGAAAGACCGCCTTCCTCTGATCGCTCTCCACAAGAGTCACCCGAATATCCGGTCGAAGAATTGAGATGACCAGACCTGGAAATCCGCCGCCCGATCCGAAATCGGCCCACGACGTCACCTCAGACGGCGCGTGATTTAGTAACTGAGCAGAATCCAGAAAGTGGCGTGCCCATAGGTGTTCTATCGTACTGGGAGAGACCAAATTAATCCGACGCGACCACTTTCGAACAAGCGCTTCGTAAGCTTTAAGCTTCTCATGTGTTTCACGTGAAACATCAAACGACCGGAGCAGCGTTTCTTCCGCCGGGGTCACGCCGAACGCCGATCCGCTTTTCGAATAGCTGCAAGAATAAGAGTAAGCGCCGCCGGCGTAATGCCCTCGATCCGCGCTGCCTGGGCCAATGTCTGTGGGCGCGCTGCCTCTAGCTTGGCCACAATTTCATTTGAAAGGCCGCCCAGATCGCCAAATCGAATGGATGCGGGGATCGCTTTGCCCTCGTCACGGCGAAGGGCCTCCACGTCGCGTTCCTGACGTTCGATATAATTAGCGTATGTCGCATCCTTCTTGATTTGATCCACAGTCCCGGGATCCATGTGCAGATCACTATTGGTCAGGCTTTGAAGCATCTCAGCGGTCACGTCAGGAAACGCCAAGACCTCCAGACCAGTTCTGCGGCCCCCATCTTCCGCTACATTCACGCCAGCAGACCGTAGCTCCTTTGGTGTGAAAGTCATATTTGTCAGCGCTTCTCGGCCTTTGGCAATTCTATCGAGCTTCTCTTCAAAGCTTCGCCTGCGCTCATTGCTAACACACCCAAGGGCGACCCCCATGGGCGTCAGCCGCTGATCTGCATTGTCCGCTCTGAGCGAAAGCCGAAACTCCGCTCTCGATGTGAACATGCGGTACGGCTCACTCACACCGCGGGTGATCAGGTCGTCAATCAGAACGCCAATGTATGAATTCCGGCGCGTGAACACCGCTCGAGTTTCGTTCTTCGTCGCAAGCGCAGCATTCAGCCCAGCAACCATGCCTTGAGCCGCCGCTTCCTCGTATCCAGTCGTCCCATTGATCTGACCGGCAAGATGAAGACCAGCAATCTCACGAAGCTCGAGAGTGTCGTCCAGAACCCGGGGATCGACGTAATCATACTCAATCGCATATCCGGGCTGAAGAATCCGGGCATCTTCCAATCCGACGATCGAGTGCACGTACGCTTCCTGGACATCCTTAGGCAAGGACGTCGAAATCCCGTTCGGGTAAACCGTATCCGTCGTCAGGCCTTCAGGCTCAAGAAAGATCTGATGCGAGGTCTTATCCGCAAATCGCGTGATCTTATCCTCGATCGATGGGCAGTACCGTGGCCCAACCCCGTCAATGCGACCACCGTACATTGCCGACGAGCCAATGTTTTTCCAGATAATGTCGTGCGTTTCTTCGTTTGTATGGGTAATGGCGCAGTCTACCTGACGAAGATCCGGTCCACTGCTCATAAATGAGAAGAGATATGGGTCTTCGTCCCCCGGCTGAGGCTCAAGAGCATCCCAATTGATCGTCTTGCCATCGAGCCGCGGCGGTGTACCCGTCTTCAGCCGCCCCATAGGCAGATTGAGGTCGTAAAGTCGGTTTGCCAAACGAATAGACGGCGCCTCGCCCATACGTCCACCAGAGCGCGCCTCATGGCCAATGTGGATGGTGCCATTCAGAAACGTACCGGTGGTCAGGATCACTCTACGACCGTGGATCTGAGAACCATCTGCCAGCTCGACCCCTGTGACCTGGGCGCTCGAAACCATGAGATCCGCAACTTCTCCCTCGATCACGTCAATCAAAGGATGCGCTTCAATCTCTGAAAGCATCCGTTCGCGATAAACCACTCGATCCGATTGTGCCCGTGGGCCCTGAACCGCTGGCCCCTTCTTTCGGTTCAGAAGTCGAAACTGAATGCCTGCTGCATCGGCTACTCGACCCATAACACCGTCCAGCGCATCAATCTCGCGAACAAGGTGGCCCTTCCCCAAGCCCCCAATCGCGGGGTTGCAGGACATAACACCGATGCCCTCGCGCTTGAGAGTAACAAGGCCGACAGACGCGCCGACACGAGCCGCCGCATGCGCAGCCTCACAGCCAGCGTGGCCGCCACCCACAACAATCACATCGAAAGCTGACTGTTTCACGTGAAACACTCCGACCTACTTTCCAAGACAGAAGCTGGAGAAAATCTCATCGAGAACACGCTCCACGTCCACAGCTCCAATCAAAACGCCAAGTGCATGCGTCGCTCGATGCAAGTTCTCAGCGGCAATCTCTGACCGATCCGGACCGTCTTTGAGCTCCCGCTCGGCGGCCTTTATATAGTCCAAAGCCGCCTGGATCGCCAACCGCTGGCGCGCACGCACGGCCGTGCCTGCGTTTGCCGCCCGCTCCTGCAGAACGTCCTGAAGCCTATTCACGAGCTCATCTACCCCAGCGCCCGTCAGACCGGACACAGATGGGCTGGGAACATCTGTTAGATCGCCCTTTCCGTACACGATGATGTCACCCGCCCTCGGCTCAATCGAAAGCTCCTCATCTCTCGTCGATCGCAAGAACACCCGAACATCTGACGCCTCCGCCCGGGTCAGTGTGCGGTCAATTCCCAAGCGCTCAACTTGGTCTTCAGTTGGACGCAGTCCCGCAGTATCCAGCAGGGTCACAGGAAGCCCGCCCAGATCCATTCGCACCTCGATGATGTCCCGGGTCGTGCCAGCAATATCGGACGTGATCGCAGCATCCCGACCTGCGAGAGCATTGAGCAATGTGGATTTACCCGCATTCGGGGCTCCCACGAGCGCCACCTCAAACCCATCTCGAATTCGTTCAGAGATTGCCGCTCCCGCCACCTCTTTCGCGAGTTGCTCTCGAAGCCGAGTAAGGATTGCACCGACTTCAAGGTAGGTATCCTCCGGAATCTCTTCATCGGTGAAATCAATCGTGACTTCGATCAGCGCAAGCGCTCGGATCATCTCCTCTCGCCATTGCCCGGCCTGCCCGGAAAGACCGCCTTGCAAGAGGTTCAGCGCTTGACGTCTCTGGGCCTCGGTCTCCGCGTCAACCAGATCTGCCAGACCCTCAATCTGCGTAAGATCGAGACGCTCGTTCTCCAACGCTCGGCGACTGAACTCTCCTGGCTCCGCGATCCGAAAACCGTCAAGCTCTTCCAGCGCCCCTAGAAGCGCGCTCAGAACAGCAGCGCTCCCGTGAACCTGGAATTCAACCGTCTCTTCGCCAGTAAAGCTCTTCCCACCTGCGAATCCGATTACGAGACCAGTGTCGATCTGTTGACCGCTTGGAGCAGCGATCTTCCTGAGCTCAGCAACTCTATCAGTCGCAGGCCGACCCGTCAGAAGAACCGCTGATGTCTGCGCAGCTGGACCCGATACACGAACGACGGATACGCCAGCGCGGCCGCGGGCAGTGGCAACAGCATATATGGTATCCATGACTTAACTCATTGTAATTAAACAATGATTTACGTGTTCATTGAGTCGAAGAACTCAGAATTCGTTTTCGTCTGCTTCAGCTTCGACAATAGGAACTCGATTGCATCGGTGGTCCCCATTGGATTGAGAATACGCCGCAGAACGAAGGTCTTCTGAAGGTCAACCTTATCAACCAAGAGGTCTTCTTTCCGAGTACCAGACTTCAGAATGTCTATCGCCGGGAAGACCCGCTTGTCGGCCACTTTCCGATCAAGGACGATCTCAGAGTTACCGGTGCCCTTGAACTCTTCAAAGATGACTTCGTCCATCCGACTTCCTGTGTCGATCAGCGCGGTCGCGATAATGGTTAGACTACCGCCCTCCTCGATGTTCCGCGCAGCACCAAAAAATCGTTTCGGTCTTTGGAGCGCATTCGCATCCACACCGCCGGTCAGCACCTTACCGGAAGATGGAACCACTGTATTGAACGCGCGACCAAGGCGCGTAATCGAATCGAGTAGGATCACAACGTCCCGCTTATGCTCGACCAGACGCTTCGCCTTTTCGATTACCATCTCACTGACCGCCACGTGGCGCGTCGCCGGCTCGTCAAAAGTCGACGAAATGACCTCCCCCTTCACCGAACGTTGCATGTCGGTGACTTCCTCCGGGCGTTCATCAATCAAAAGAACAATCAGATAGCACTCCGGATGGTTCGCCTCGATCGAATGCGCAATGTTTTGGAGGAGAACCGTCTTACCAGTCCGTGGGGGCGCCACGATCAAACAGCGCTGTCCCTTCCCGATTGGGGAGACGAGATCAATGATCCTGGCAGACCGATCTTTGATCGTTGGATCTTCGATCTCCATCTTCAGCCGCTCGTCGGGATAGAGCGGCGTCAGGTTATCAAACAGCACCTTATGCCGGGCGCGTTCCGGATCCTCAAAGTTGATGCTCTCCGCCTTTGTCAGCGCGAAGTATCGTTCATTCTCGGCAGGCGCTCGAATGACGCCCTCAACGGTGTCGCCCGTTCTCAGCGAGTACTGACGGATCATGTCTGGCGAGACATAGATGTCATCAGGACCAGGAAGGTAGTTCGCCTCAGGAGAGCGGAGAAAACCAAATCCATCCTGAAGGACCTCAAGCACGCCCTCCCCGCCGATGATCCAATCTTCCTCCGCGCGCTCCTTGAGGATCGAGAACATCATCTCGCCCTTGCGCATGGTCGACGCGTTCTCAATCTCCAACTCCTCGGCAAGCGCCAGGAGATCTTTTGCAGACTGAGATTTAAGTTCAGACAGATTCAGCCGATCAGTTGTCATGGGGAGGCATCCTGAAACTCGACACGTCCATGCCGAGCAAGTTCAAACGTGGGATTAATGCGCATCCGGACGGAGGCGACGCCTAGATAGGGAAGGTGAGCCGATCCGTCAACCGATCCTAGAACGGCCGGGCAACAACCGAGAACACGATGACCAAAAGCAACAGTGTCGGAACCTCGTTCATAATACGATACTGTCGACCCGATCTGGTGTTCGTCCCGGCAACGAAATCCTTCCGCCGAGCTGCACACCACATGTGAAACCAAGTCATTCCAATCACCGACGCCGCCTTCGTCCAGGGCCAGACGGCCCCCCAATCGATGATGCCAGGAGTTGCTACAAGCATCAGACCAAAGAACCAGGCTGAGATCATCGATGGGTTCATAATCGCCTTCAAAAGGCGTCGCTCCATCGTTTGAAACATCTCGTCGGTCTCTGTTCCCGGTTCAACGCGTTCCGTGTGATAAACGTAGAGACGAGGAAGGTAGAAGAGTCCTGCCATCCAGGCGATGACAGAAATGATGTGTAAGGACTTAACCCACGGGTAGACATTGATCAGGAAGCTTTCCATGTCTCAACCTCATGTCCAAAAATATATAAAGAAGAAAGAGAAAAAGAATTGGTAAGTAGTATGTCCTGGGGATAGTGGGGATTATGTTTTCATCCTCACTTTCATCCACAAGACCGATTGCGTGACAAAAGCACTGAAACTACCTTTCCAATTTTTGGAAGTACATAAAACATATTTGAATCAATAACTTAAGTTTACAGTATCTCTTGCGACGTGACGTCAGCCCTAAAGCGTCAACACCTGTAGAGGACTTGGAGTTCTCTCTGTCCACAGCGGAAGAATTTCTGACAAGTTGGTTGAACTAACGTGACGTTCCCGCCAAACCGGCATGGATGCCTATCTTCGCTCATACGTCCGCAGATCTGCTGAACTTGTCCACATAGTTTACCCATGACTTCTCCTCTGATCCTTGCGTCAAAGTCCGAGATTCGGCGTCAGCTTCTCGAACGCAATGGTGTTGTATGCGAGGTGGTGCCTGCCAAGATCGACGAGGACTCCATAAAAACATCGATGCTTTCCGAGGCGTACAAACCTCGGGACATTGCTGATGCATTGGCGGAAGTAAAAGCTTTGAAGGTGGGCGGACGGTACTTGGATCGCGTGGTCTTAGGTGCGGATCAAGTCTTGGAACTCGATGGTTCGATGTTCTCAAAGGCAAAGAGCTATGACGAGGCTAAGGATCATCTGACACGGCTCTCCGGAAAGACGCACATCTTGCACAGTGCGGCAGTGATTGTTGAAGACGGAAGGCCGATCTGGCGTCATGTCGCGAGCGTCCGAATGGTTATGCGGATGCTAAATCAGGAACAGATCACGAGATATCTCGAACAAGCCTGGCCCCGCGTTTCAAGCAGCGTCGGTTGCTACCAGATCGAGAATGACGGGGCGCAACTCTTTGCTCAGATCCACGGATCCTACTTTGCCGTCCTTGGCCTTCCCCTTCTCGAAGTTTTGGCCTACCTCAACCTTCGGGGAGAGAAAACGGATGAGCCTTGATCGCATTCCACTTGCCGGCGTCATCGGATCGCCTGTTGCCCATTCGTTGTCACCAAGGCTCCACCGTCATTGGCTGCGCACCCATGCCATATCCGGTCACTACATCCCCATGGATATCGCGCAGGCAAACCTTGAAGATGCACTGACGACATTGCCAAAGCTCGGCTTCGTTGGGGTGAACGTCACCATCCCCCACAAAGTCTCTGTTCTCTCGCTGGCAGACACGGTTACGGATCGCGCCTCTCTGATCGGTGCGGCAAACACCCTGACTTGGCAAAAGGACGGCCGCCTCTTTGCTGATAACACGGACGGCCAAGGGTTTATCGATAGCCTAAAGGAGGCCGCGCCCCACTGGTCGGGAGGGGACGGACCCGCAACCGTAATAGGAGCGGGCGGTGCTGCCCGCGCAATCCTTGCAGCACTGATAGCGGAGAACGTCCCGTCTATCCGCCTGACCAATCGAACAAGATCTCGTGCGGAAGCACTGAAGGCAGAGTTTGGCTCACGCATTGAAGTATTCGACTGGGTTCAGGCCGGGAATGCCATCGATGGCGCGGCCTTGGTCGTAAACTGCACATCACTTGGGATGACCGGAAAACCGGATCTCCGTGTCCCGCTCGATAGTCTCGGAGCCGGGATGGTCGTTGTCGACCTTGTGTATTCCCCGTTAGAGACGAGCCTTCTTCGTGCAGCAAAAGCATCGGGCGCAATAGCCGTAGACGGGCTCGGAATGCTGCTCCATCAGGGGGCACCTGGATTTGAGCGTTGGTTCGGCGTTCGCCCCGTAATAGACACTGATACTCGGGCAGTCGTCCTGCGCCAGACATGACGAAAAAGCACGTCCCTTTCCGCTTGGGGCTCACCGGCTCGATTGGAATGGGTAAGTCTACTACCGCTCAGATGTTCGCTGATCGTGGCATTCCTGTATGGGATGCCGATGCAGCGGTTCATGAACTTTACAGCAACGGTGGCAAAGGCACGGAGGCCGTAAAAAAGCTTTGCCCCCCCGCAGTAGTCGGCGGAGCAGTTGATCGAACGGCCCTTTCTACATGGGCTACCTCTAATCCAGAGAACCTGAAAAAGCTTGAGGCTGTTATCCATCCATTAGTGTCCGCGAATAGGTCTGCATTCGTTGACGAAGCCACCTCAGACATCGTTCTCTTGGACATTCCCTTGCTGTTCGAGGCAGATCTTCTCCACGTCGTCGACGCAGTCGCCGTCGTGAATGTCGCTGATGATGTTCAAAGACACCGTGTTCTTGCCCGTGAAGGTATGACTGAGGAAAAGTTCAAGTTCATCCTGGAAAAGCAACTCAGCAACTTGGAAAAAGTGAAGCGCGCGGACTTCGTCATCGATACATCAACCCTTGAAGCCGCTTCTAAATGCGTGGACGATATCCTCATAAAGATAAGAGCAGAGAACGATGCGTGAGATTGTTCTGGACACCGAAACCACAGGTTTTGATCCGGAAACCGGGGATAGGATCGTGGAGATTGGGGCGGTCGAGCTGGTCGGGCATATTCCCACCGGGAACACCTATCATCAGTACATAAACCCCGAACGGACGATGCCCGAAGAGGCGTTCGCCGTACACGGCCTGGGCGATGAGTTTCTTGCTGACAAACCCAAATTCCCAGAGGTCGGTCAGGACTTTCTGGATTTCATTGGAGACGCCTTCCTCGTCATCCACAATGCATCGTTTGATATGAAATTCCTCAACGCAGAACTCAGCTGGGCCAACCTTCCCAAAATTGCCAATGACCGAGCAATAGACACTGTTGGAATGGCGCGGCGGCGTTTTCCGGGAAGTCCGGCCTCCCTTGATGCTCTGTGCCGCCGCTTCGGAATCGACAACTCCGCGCGAACACTGCACGGCGCGTTGCTCGACAGTGAGATTCTGGCTGAGGTCTATCTAGAGTTAATTGGCGGACGACAGCCAGACTTCGCCTTGTCCCATAAGACGAAAACCGAGGATACCCGGTCCGAAACGGAAACGTGGCGACCACGCCCGCGGTCGACGCCGCTTTCCCCACGCCTGACAGCCGACGAAAGGTCGGCACATCAGGAATTTGTTAGCAAGCTCGGTGCCGAGAACCTTTGGTGAGAGTCAAGCAGTACCCGCCGTGTCCGTCCCATCGGTAGACTGCGCTTGCTGTTCGGCTTGCCTCTGCAGAAGCGTTTGACGGTAAAGCTGAACGAAATCGATCGTATCCAGGTTCAGCTGCGGAAAACCACCGTCGCGCGTAACATCGCTGACGATGCGGCGTGCGAATGGGAACAGCATCCGAGGGCATTCAATCATCAGGAAGGGATGCAGCTGCTCCTCCGGAAGATTTTCGATCGTGAAGATCCCGCCATACTCGAGTTCGAGCACATAAAGCGGTGCACTGTCAGACGTGTTCTTAGAGGTGATGTTGTATTTTGTGACGACTTCGTACTGGTTCGCAACAGACCGCTTTTTCGCATCCAGTGCGACCTGGACCTGAATGTCTGGCGTGACCTCGCCTTGAATACCCTTTTGAGCAACAATGTTTTCGAACGACATGTCGCGAATGAATTGGGCAAGGATCTGCATTTTGAAGGCGGGCGCCGCGCCCTCAGGTGCGGCATTTCCGTTAGTTCCTTCAGTCATTGTGGGCTCCTGAGAAGAATACGTGTTGGCGCGCGCATATCAGAGCCGCAACCGACCCTCAATGCTGTGTCCAACCGGACGGTCTACGGCTCTTTGCAGAGTTTTCCTCCGGATCGTCGGAAACAACCTCGAACTCGCCGTCTATTGTTTGTCCGCCGTTCGGCTGTCGATGCGGCTGGGTCCCAGATCCATACTCGAAGGACGTTGCTGCCACACGCTTCCGGATTTGGCCAAAAAGCCAGTGCCGCACACCGGGTACTAACAAAGCGAATCCTACAATGTCCGTAAAGAACCCAGGCGTCAGAAGGAGAGCGCCGGAGAAGAGAATCATAGCGCCGTGAGCTAATGGTTCTGACGGGTCTTGAAGCCGGTCAAAGGACGATTGAAGCGACGATAACGCCTTTAGTCCCTGGCTCCGGACGAGCGCTGTCCCAGCAATCGCAGTCAGCACAACGATCAGAAGCGTCGGCCAAAGCCCAATTAGACCGCCAACTTGAATGAAAAGCGCGATTTCGATCAACGGAACCGCTATGAAAAGCAGGAACAACCACATGTCATCAAAGCCTTGCTCTGCCGTGGTAGACTTCGCACCACCCGTGACCTAAATAAGTGTCTCAGACGCAATACCAACACCGGTTGTTGCATTAAGAGGTTCCGATGAGCTCCGCAATCATACAGCTGCTTGTCCTTGCGGGGATTGCTGTCTTCCTGATCTTGCGTTTGCGCAATGTGCTTGGCACGCGTGACGGGTTCGAAAAACCACCCACTCCGTTGTCTGAAAGCGATGCGCCGGCGCGCCGTGGTCGGCCAGAATTCGATGTGATCGAAGGTGGGCCCGATCGCGATATCACAGATCATGTTGAGGATGGGTCCGACGCCGCCAAGGCGCTCGCTGCAATGAAAATGGCGGAACCAGGCTTCAGTGTTTCGGAGTTTCTCGGGGGCGCGCGGGGCGCCTACGAGATGATCCTTATGGCATTCGAGAGCGGCGAGTTGGATGATATCCGGGCGTTCTTGTCCGCAGAAGTTGCGGAGGCGTTCGAAGGCGTGATCGAGGAACGTCGGAAGGAAGGCCTCACAGTAGAGGCGAACTTTGTCGGGGTCCGGGAAGTTACGTTGCATGACGCAGCATTTGATCGCGCGTCTAACGAAGGTGACATCACAATACGCTTTGTCGGTGAACTCACATCCGCGGTACGTAATGCGGAAGGCGAGATCATCGAGGGCAACCCAAGTGAGATCAAGCGCCAGCGCGACAGTTGGACGTTCAGCCGTGTGATGGGATCAAACGATCCGAACTGGGTGTTGGTCGCCACCGGCGAATGATCGGGAAGACATTTGCACTCTCGTCCGCGGCACTGATCTGTTTTGGAAGTGCTGTGATGTCGGATGCGTCCTACACCTTGCTTGATTGGTCGGACCTCAATGGCTGGGACGCGGACAACCACGCGGAAGCAGCGATTACATTTCTTGAAACCTGTACCGACATAGATGGCCGCGAATGGGAGGCCGTCTGTGCAGTTGCTCAGAACGAAGAACCTGGCCGTGCGTTTTTTGAGATGTTTTTTCGCCCAGTCCTGATCGAGGACGGTATTCCAGCTCTCTTCACTGGCTACTTTGAGCCAGAGCTCAAAGGGTCTCTGACGCGAACGTCGGAGTACCGTTGGCCCCTCTATCGGAAACCGCCTGAAATAAAATCCGGCGCGCTTTGGCATTCCCGAGCTGAAATCGAAGAGAAAGGCCTCTTGACAGGCCGCAACCTTGAGATCGTTTGGGTCAACGACCCGGTGGATGCATTCTTTCTTCAGATCCAGGGGTCGGGCCGCGTCTCCCTTCCGGACGGGGGAAAACTTCGTGTGGGATACGG
>CAWUIX010000008.1:0-15316 GCA_963922395.1 uncultured Rhodobacterales bacterium
TGATCAAAAAGAGGCGCGTCGCAGCACACGCAACGATACGTTCCGGGGTCTTTCGGGAAGTCATCATTTGTGAACGCGCGTTCGGTCCCATGCTTGCGTGTCACCTTATACGCGAGATCAGACAGCTGTGCCCGCCACTCCGCATCGGTTTTTACCACCTTGTCCATTTCGCGTCCTCCGTTTCTCTGTCGCCGCAACGTCATATCTTGTGTGTAACGCGCAGCAGCGACATATCTAAGTCCAAGATACGCGTCTCCAAGTGTAAGAGGAGCGCCCTATGATCGGCAGAGCATCACAAGCCCGCTACCGGGCACGGTACGCTGAAACATCTGAGGACCTTTTCTCAGCTCAGAGGCTACGTTACCGCGCCTTTCGGGGCGGAGAGGGTCGAGACTGCGATGCCTTCGACGACATGTGCGAGCATGTTTTGATCGAACGAGTATCCGACGGCACGCTCGTTGCGTGCTTTCGCTTGTTGCCGTTGCCGGATCCGAAAGACATCGGTTCAAGTTACTCTGCACAGTTTTATGAGCTGTCAGCACTTGAGCAGTTCGACGGGCTCTCGGTTGAGATGGGCCGATTTTGTGTGGATCCTGGGCTGCGGGATCCGGATATCCTCCGCGTCGCCTGGGTCGCGATGACCCGTTTCGTAGACGACAATGATGTAGATCTCTTGTTCGGGTGCTCGTCGTTTTCCGGCTGCGAGGCCGCAGCCTACTATGATGCGTTTGCGATGCTCCGAGACAAGCACCTCGCACCAAAACGGTGGTTGCCCAAAGTAAAAGCACCGGACGTGTTTCGGTTCGCCAGACGGCTTCGGCGCAAGCCCGATCCCAAGCGTGCCATGCTGACCATGCCACCTTTGCTGAGGGGGTACCTCGCTATGGGTGGCTGGGTCTCTGATCACGCAGTTATCGACCGAGACCTTGGAACGCTGCATGTCTTCACTGGCCTCGAAATCAAGGCGATCCCGACAGCTCGGGCACGCCTGCTTAGAGGCGCGGCCAGCTAACGGCTTGACGGTCAAGAGCGGGCCCCTTACCTCGCCACCGATATGGCCCAATCCCCACTTCTACAGCTTTCCGGCATCTCCCTGACCTTCGGCGGGGCGCCCCTGTTTAAGGGGGTTGATGCCGTTGTGCAGCCGGGCGATCGGATCGCCCTTGTCGGGCGCAATGGGTCGGGGAAGTCGACACTTCTCAAGCTCATGGCCGATCTCGTTGAACCTGATCATGGCTCGCGAACACTCCCACAAGGTGCGAGCGTCGGATATATGGAGCAGGACCCTGATATGTCCGGCTTTGAAACGCTTGGCGATTTCGCTGGAAGTGGATTGTCGCCGGACGAATGGTATCGCGTGGAGGCCGCGTCGCACGGCTTGAAATTCGATCCGGGGACAACGGTATCTGCGGCTTCAGGTGGCGAACGGCGACGCGCGGCACTGGCCAAGATTGTGGCGGAAGCACCTGATTTGATGCTCTTGGACGAGCCAACCAACCACCTCGATGTCGAAGCAATCTCTTGGCTCGAAGAAACGCTTCAGGGAAGCAAGCAATCGTTCGTCGTCATAAGTCACGACAGGGCTGTTCTGCGCAATCTGACCCGTACAACGCTATGGCTCGACCGGGGGGTGCTCCGGCGTCAGAACGCCGGGTTTGAGGCCTTTGAGGCTTGGCGGGAAACGGTCTGGGAAGAAGAAGACATCGCCCGCCATAAACTTGATCGCAAAATCAAGGCAGAGGCACGCTGGGCCGTCGAAGGGATTAGCGCCCGAAGAAAGCGGAACCAGGGACGCGTTCGGGCCTTACACGCGCTGCGAACGGAGCGACGCGAGATGATTGCGCGGCAAGGCACCGCTGCAATGGCCCTTGATGACGGACCCAAGAGCGGGCGCCTCGTCGCTAAACTGAAAAGCGTCGGTCACGGTTATGGAGGCAAGAGCCTCTTCCGAGATCTGTCACTTCGTTTGATGCGCGGCGACCGGCTTGCCCTTGTTGGGCCAAACGGCGTCGGAAAGACAACGCTCCTGAATATCCTGACGGGTCAATTGGCTCCGGAAACCGGGACAGTGCGCCTCGGGACAGCGCTTGAAACGGTGGTCTTTGACCAAACGCGCGCTCAACTCGATCCAGATGCAAGTTTGTGGGACAGCCTGACGGGCGCGCCGAACATGCGCGTCTCTGGCCGTTCGGACCAAGTCATGGTGCGCGGAACGCCGCGACACGTGGTCGGCTACCTTAAGGACTTCCTCTTTGACGAAGCCCGCGCGCGCGCGCCGGTGCGGTCTTTGTCGGGAGGCGAAAGGGCCCGGCTTCTGCTCGCCCGCCTGATGGCGCGATCTTCAAATCTATTGGTTCTAGATGAACCTACGAACGATCTGGACATCGAAACCCTCGATTTGCTGCAAGAGCTCATCGGCGACTATGACGGAACGGTCATCCTAGTGAGCCACGACCGGGACTTCATCGACAGAACAGCAAATCTCACCCTGGCGCTTGAGGGCGATGGTCGCGCGACGCTCTATGCGGGCGGGTGGACGGATTATCGCGTACAGCGTGGGACCCGCGATGTTCCTGCATCACCCCCAGCCAAATCAAAGCCAAAGAAGTCTCAGTCCGAGAAGCCTTTGACCGCCAAGCGCTCTTCGGGCCTTAGTTTTACCGAGAAACACCGGTTAAACGTGCTACCGGACGAGATCGCCCAGCTTGAGAATGAGATTTCCAAACTGACAGTGCTTTTGTCTGATCCCGATCTCTTTCAGCGCGATCCGGGCAAGTTTCAAAAGGCGACAAAGGCTTTGACCGACCGCCAGAGCAAGCTCATCGCGGCGGAAGAGGAATGGCTAAAGCTGGCGGAAAAGGACGAAGCGTCTTAGTCGTCTGGGCTAAATGGATCCAGGGAAGCCTGGACCTTCTTCGGCAGGCCCGATCTGACAATGCCATACGAAATCCGAATCCGGTCCTCAAACTCATCCTCCGGCACATGATGCCAGGGTAGGCGCACCCAACTCGCATGAAAGTACGGTGCTTTGACCGCTCGCCCCGAATCGATCAACAGCCGGGCAATCTCGGTATCAGGTGTTTTCACGGATACCCCATCATTCGCTATCCCGATGCAGGCAAACATCTTGCCGCCAACTTTCCAGGCGTCGTGGCCACCACCCCAAGGGTCAGACCACTCAGCGCCTGGTAGCGCAGCGCAGACTTTGTTCACAGCGTCCCGATCCATGTCTAAGAGGCCTCTTCGGTGGGATCGGCGTCGCGCTTCCCAAGGCTCTTCACCTTCTCCCGAAAGCCCTGCGACACCACATAGAGCGCCGGAACCACGAATATTCCGACTGCCGCGGCTGTAAGCATCCCACCCGCTACGCCTGTACCGACCGCGCGCCGGGTCAGCATCGAAGCACCCTCAGCCGTAACAAGCGGGATAAGCCCTGCGATGAACGCAAAACTGGTCATCATAACTGCCCGAAACCGTGCATGGGCCCCAGCGATGGCGGCCTCGACAATGGGCAAGCCAGCCTCTCTTTTTGCTTTCGCGAATTCTACAATCAGGATCGCGTTCTTCGCTGCCAAGGCCAACAGAACGACAAGGCCGATCTGGGCGTAGATATTGAAGGGAAGCCCGGCGAGCATAAGCGCGATAACGGCACCGAGAACACCGAAGATGACAGACAAAAGGACAGGCACCGGAATGGTCCAGCTCTCATAAAGCGCAACCAAGAAGAGGTAGGCAAAGAGAACCGCGAGCGCGAGGATGGCGGTGGTTTGTCCTGCCGCTTCTTTCTCCTGAAGGGCCGTGCCCGTCCACTCATACGAAAACCCCGGGGGCAGATTGTTCTCCAGAACCTCCTCCATGGCGGCAATCGCAGCTCCCGATGAGCGGCCCTCCGATGGGTCGCCGCTGATCGTCAGCGCGCGGATGTTATTGTATCGCTGAAGCGATGTTGGCCCGACGGCATAGTCAGCGGAGGCAAAGGCCGATAGCGGAACCATTTCTCCGGTCGCGGATCGTACGTGAATGCGTGAGATATCGTCGACCGCATCCCGGTTCTCCGGCCGTGCAGTCATTCGGACCTGCCACGCCCGACCAAAGAGGTTGAAGTCGTTCACATAAGACGTCCCGAGGGTCGACTGCAAAGCTGCAAACACATCGCTGAGCGGGACGCCGAGGGTGTAGAGCCGTTCTCGATCGATATCGAGGAAGAGCTGGGGGCTCTCAGCAGAGAACGTGGTGTAGACCCCAGCTAGGTCCGGATGCTGGTTCGCCGAAATCGATATGCCGCGACCGGTGGCGGCAAGCTCTGACGCAGGGCGACCCTGAAGATCCAGGATCTGAACCTCGAATCCTGACCCGCTTCCAAGGCCCGAGATGGGGGGCAGGTTGAAGGGAATTATCTGCGCCTCGCGGATGGTCGCCCCAATCTGCGCCGTGCGTGCGATCGCATTGAAAACGGACGTCTCCTCGCTCGTCCGCTCTTCGAACGGGTGCATGGTTACAAGTGCAAAAGCCGAGTTTGATTTGGCAATGCCGTCCAGAATTGAGAAACCGTTGACGGACGTGACGTTCTGCACTCCCGGAATCTCCAGAAGCATGGAGCTGAACCGCTCTTGGACTTCCGTGGTCCGGTTGACCGACGCCGCTTCAGGAAGCCGGGCCTCCACAATGAACGAGCCCTGATCTTCCGAGGGGAGAAACCCAGTGGGCAACGCTTGGAAGAGACCGCCCGTAAGCGCGCCTGCGCCCACAAGCAGAACAACGCCCAATACCGCGCGCCGCGCCAGGGCGCCTGCGATCCTCGCGTAGCCGTCGCGTGCGCCGTCGATGCGATTTGAGATCCAACCCATCACGCCTTTCTTCGGGCCATGATGCGGCTTCAGGATGATAGCAGATAGGGCAGGGGAAAGTGTGAGCGCATTGATCGCCGAGATCACCATCGAGACAGAGACGGCGACAGCGAACTGTTGGAAAAGTTGACCTGATATGCCCGGTATAAATGCGACCGGTACAAAGACAGAAAGCAAGACCATCGTAATGGCGATGATAGCCCCGGTGATCTCACCCATGGCTGCACGCGCGGCCTCCTCGGGACTCATCCCTGGGTTCTCTTCCATCTTTGCTTCAACGGCTTCGACAACGACGATCGCATCATCGACAACGATCCCAATGGCCAGGACGAGCGCGAGAAGTGAGACTGTGTTCAATGAAAAGCCCATTGCCATCATCACCGCAAATGTCCCGACCAAAGCGACAGGCACGGCGACCAAGGGCACGACGGTGGCGCGCAGGCTTCCTAAGAAGATGAAAACAACAATGACAACCAGAACAAACGCCTCGATCAGCGTGTGTTCGACCGATTTTATGCTTTCCTCCACAAAGACAGAACTGTCAGAGACGATCTCATAGGCAAAACCATCCGGGAAATTCTCGGCCAGTTGCTCCATCGTATGTTTCGCGCCTTCGGCTGCGCCAAGGGCATTTCCGCCGGGAGCCTGGTAGATCCCGACAAGCGTCGCTGGAGCGCCGTTGAAGCTGGTCGTTACATCCAGGCTCTTCTCGCCCAATTCAACGTCTGCGACGTCCCCCACTCGGATAACCGAGCCGTCTGGATTTGCGCGTATGATGATCTGCGCGAACTCTTCGGCATCGGAAAGACGTCCAGTTGCACTAATGTTCAGCTGCAGGCCCGGATCTTCGGTCATGGGTTGTCCGCCGACGCGTCCGGTTGCGGCTTGCACGTTCTGGCTTCGCAAAGCGGCCGAAACATCCGCCGGAACCAGCCCCAAGGCGGCAAGCCGATCAACGTCGAGGTTTATCAACATCGCGAACTCGTTGCTCGCGAAGAGCGAAGCATCCCCAATGCCTTCGACACGCTTCAATGGGTCAACAAGATTGATCCGCGCGTAATTGGTCAACAGCGCACCATCGATCCCCTCATCCTCTGCGTAAAGAACGATCCCCATCAGAAGGGAGGTCGACTTTGCAGCGACGCTAACCCCGGTCTGATTGACCTCCGCTGGAAGGAGAGGTTCCGCGAGCGCAACCCGATTTTGGACGTTCACGGTGGCGATATCGGGGTCGGTTCCAACCTCGAAACTGACGTTAAGGACGTAAGTTCCATCGGCCCCGGACGTTGATTCCATGTAGATCATGTCGTCGACGCCGATCACCTTGTCTTCGATGACCTGGGCGACTGTAGCCTCGGTCACTTCCGCGCCCGCACCTGGGTAAGACGCGGTGACTGAGACCTGGGGCGGAACCACGTCTGGAAATTGCTCGACCGGCATATTTCCAAGTGCGATGACGCCCGCCAGGAACATAACAATCGAAATGACGCCCGACAGACGTGGCCGGGAAATGAAGGTGTCGGAAATCATGGTTTAGCCGTCCCCTTCGGTCACGGCATCGACGGTTATGCCCGGGCGAACCTTATTGGCACCCTCCACAATCACGAGGTCCCCGGGGTTGAGACCTGAGGCGATAACCGCAATCCCGCCAGAGACGCGATCGACGTCCACGCGCTTCAGCTCAACAACGCTATCGCTTGAGACGCCCATCACGAAGGCGCCCTGCAGGTCTCGTTGAACGCCGCGTTGCGGAATGGCCAGAGCGCTCTGCGCTTCACCGGCCGTCAGGACAACGCGGACGAGCTCGCCGTCGAAGAGCTCGAACTCCGAATTCTCGAATAACGCCCGAACGGTCACCGAGTCCGTTGCCCCATCAACGGCGCTATCGACGAAATCAAGATCACCCAAGGTTTCATAGGCTGATCCGTTGGCCAGGATGAGAGAGGCCGTCGCTTCATTCGATGCTGTGCCCTCGGCAACCCGATCCAGATGCGCACGTAGCTCGGCAGTTGAGATAGAGAACTCGGCATGCATCGGATCAAGTTTGATCAGATCGACCAAAGCACCTGTCTCCGGGCCAACCAATGCACCAACATCAGGGGCGGCAACGCCCAAACGCCCAGTAAATGGTGCGGTGATCACGGTGTATGAGAGATTCACTCGGGCGGTCTCAAGGGCTGCTTCGGCGCGGATCACTGCGCCTTCACTGTTTCCAAGCGTCGCTTCCGCACGATCAAGCTGCGCGCGCGACGCGGTGTCCCGGCGGAAGAGCTCGTCCTGCCGGTCTCTGTCGAGAATGGCGAGGTCTCTCTCTGCTTCCGCAGAGCGAAGCGCTCCCTCGGCCTCCTTGACCGCAGCGCGAAAGAGCGCGTCCTCAAGTCGAAAGAGCACGTCACCCTCTTGAACGACGTCGCCAGCCTGAAACCCAACCTCGAGAAGCGTTCCCGAGACCCGTGCCCTGATTTCGACGTGCCGGTCCGCCTCAAGGCGACCGTTGAATTGAACCGATCCGGCAAGCTCCACCATTTCGGCGGGTGCTACAACGACGGCAGGTGCAGGTGCTTGTTGGGCGAAAGCAGATGTTGCACCAAGAAGCGCGCCAAGCGCGATCCAACTCAATTTAGGCATAGGCGGATCCCCAATGTTCTGGTCTGGCGGACAGATCTGCGGCCAGGAAATCTGTTAAACTCTACCTCACACCATGCCCCTTGGCTTTCATGAGTCCAGCCAAAAGTCTTGAACCCAACTTGAACTGTGGGAAGCGTCGCGCGGCCTCGCCAAATCTAGAGAAGTACTTTCCCAAGTGCTCCACGGAAACATCGAACTCCGCATCGTTTTTGTTGCGTTGTCCTGCGAATTGACATTGGCTGCACAGGACGTCGCGCAAAAACAAGCGGTGTGTTTGTCGAGAAGGTCCCTTGGCTAAGAGGGGCCGAGACGGAACCGAGGGGACCAAGATCGTGCTGAACTTCGCCAGATGCCTGTTTGCCGTCGTGTTCATTCTGCTCGATGGCACAGCGGCAGCACAGGTTTCGCCGTTGGCGGCTACTGAGCCGACAGGCGATCTGGCGACAACGGCCGAAAACCTGTCACCTGACGAGATCAACTCGATGGTGTCCCGCCTGACAGACGCAGAAGTGAGGGAGCTCTTATTGCTCCGTCTCAACGCAGATGCCACCGATCCGGAAGCGACTGCTGCGCAGGCGGATTTCGGAGAGTTCTTCTTTCATGCCACGATTGGTGCCTTCGGACGTCTTCTAGGGGCATTCGCTGGCATATTTACTCTCATTGAAAGGCAAGGTGCGGCATTCTCCGCGTTTGCCGAAACCTTTGGTTCTTCGGGCATTTCGACGTTTATGGCGAGCCTCGCGGGTGCGGTTGCGATCGGCCTTGTGTTCGAATTCGCTTTCAATCGCGTGGTGTCTCGCTGGCTGCGGGCGCCAGAGATGGTCGAGAACCCAAAGCTCTCCGACTCACTGAATTTCCTCGCGCGACGGTTGGCGAGAGAGGTTCTCGGGGTCGTAGTCTTCTACGTGGCGGCCAGCATCGCGTTTCATGAGTTTCAGACCGGCGCCCTCCTTCAGGTGGGTGAGACCTTTCTTTTTGCTCTCATAATGGTCCCTCGGCTGGCTTACGTGCTTTCGCGCTTTTTGCTCTCTCCCAGATACCCCGAATACCGGTTGGTTCACACAGACGACTGGACCGCCCGGTTCCTGACGATTCATCCGGTGGGCCTTGCGGTAACTGGGGGGCTCGCCTCTACGATCGCAGTCATCAATCATGTGAGCGGCGCGCCGCTCGCGCAGGCTGGCTTAGGGTTTTGGCTCGATCTGCTCTTCCGCCTATATCTCGTCTGGATCATCTGGCGCGCGTGGGATGGTCTTGTTTCCATGATGCGCGGCACCGACCCGGAGGTAAGCCGGTGGGAAGAGAGAGTGGCTCAGGCCTATCCTTCGTTTGCTATCGGCTCCGTGTTTGCAATGTGGTGGCTTCTAGCGACCATCGTGAGCTACGGCGCAATTGAGGTCCTTGCTGGGCGAGGGGACATCGTCACACTCGTTCTACTGCTTCTCGTCCCGGCATTCGATACGCTGATCCGTGCGATGGTGTATCATTTTGTTCCCCCAATGACGGGCGAAGGTCCGGTTGCGGAACAAGCCTACGCGGCAACGAAAGCGGCATACAAGCGGATCGGACGGGTCCTACTCGTGGGCGTCGGTCTCGCAGTCATCGGTCGTTCGTGGGGTATCAGCCCTGAGATGCTTGCCAATGCAGGGGCGGCGGGACTTGTGGTGGGTGCCTTCTTTGACGTGAGCTTCGTGCTCGCACTTGGCTATCTGTCCTGGGAGGTGTCGACACTCCTGATTAACCGTCGCCTATCGGACGAAATGACATCAAAGGGCCTCACGCCCGAGGCCGCAGGAGCTGGCGAAGTCGGTGGCGCGGGTGCCTCCAGGCTGTCCACCGTCCTCCCGCTCTTCCGCCTGATCCTTCAGGTGGCGATTGTCGTCGTGTTTGGCCTTGTCGCGCTCAGCGAGCTTGGAATCGACACCACACCGCTCCTTGCCGGTGCCGGTATCGCAGGCCTAGCCATCGGCTTCGGCGCCCAGAAGCTCGTCAGCGACGTCGTGTCCGGCGCGTTCTTCCTAATCGACGATGCGTTCCGCATGGGGGAATACGTCGAGATGGGGGAAACAAAGGGCACGGTTGAGAAAATCTCCGTCAGGTCGATGCAGCTTCGTCACCACCGGGGACCGGTATTTACCGTGCCCTATGGAGAGATCCAGTTTCTCAAGAACTATTCTCGGGATTGGGGCATCATGAAATTGCCCTTCATGTTCCCCTTCGATACCGACCAGGAACGGGTTCGGAAGATCTTCAAGAAGATCGGTCAGGAACTGTTGGAGCATCCAGAGTTTGGCGAGTACTTTATTCAACCGTTCAAGTCTCAGGGTGTGGTTTCGATCGATGACGTGGGCATGCTGATCCGCGGAAAGTTCATGGCGAAGCCTGGCAAGCAGTTCGAAATCCGAAAGGAAGTCTACAAGCGGGTGCATGCGGCTCTTGAGGAGGCTGGCATTCCGTTCGCGCGGCGTGAGGTTCGTGTGGCTATTCCAAATCTTGAAAGTGCCGGGAACCTGACCGAAGAGCAGAAGACGCAAATTGCAGGCGCGGCTTCAGCTGCAGCCCAGCAAAGTGCGGATGAACAGAAGGCGGCACAATCGCAAAAGTGAGAATCTATCGGGAAATCGACATTGTTGGCGCCTAACGAAGCGCGCGAGTAATGGCGCCGATCTGCATAAGCTGATCTGCCAGAGGATTGCTGGCACGCCAGACCATTCCAATCGTCCGTGACGGCTTCGGCGCCGGGAATCGCGAAACGGCGACGTCTGCCGATTTCGTTTCAAGATCCACCGCCATTTCTGGGATGAGCGTTACGCCCATGCCCGCACCGACCATCTGTACAAGCGTTGACAAGGAACTCCCTTCCATCAACTGCCGTGGACTGGTCGCATCAATCTCGCAGAACGAAAGCGCCTGGTCTCGAAAGCAATGCCCTTCCTCCAACAAGAGGAGGCGCATGGTTTGAAGATCTTTTGCAGTCGGAATGGGTCGTGAGGCATCCTTGGAGTGCCGGACCAATACGAAGTCTTCCTCGAACAGCGAGAACTCGGTGAGCGATGGCTCAGAGACGGGTAGGGCAACAACCGCCACATCAAGTCGTCCCTCTTGGAGGTCCGCAATAAGGGAGCGGGTGACAGCTTCCCGCAACTCAAGCTCAAGACCAGGCAGGCGGCTCGACAACGCGGCAATGATCGTCGGCAGATAGTAGGGCGCGACTGTCGGAATGACGCCCAGTCGGAGGCGCCCTGCCAGCGGACCTTGAGAGGCGCGAATAACATCGTCGAGCTCTTCGACCGTCATAAGGATTTGACGAGCCTTCTCGAGCAGTCGCTCTCCGATGGGTGTCAAGCGGACATCGCGGGCGTTTCGCTCAACCAACGTCGCATGAAAGATCCCTTCCAGTTCTTTGATCTGAAGGGACAACGCCGGTTGGGAGATGGAACAAGCCTCCGCCGCCCGCCCGAAGTGCCGATGTCTGGCCAGGGCTTCAAAGTACCGAAGCTGCTTAAGCGTTACGCCTATCATTTGAATATCTTATCACAACGGTAAAGATATCAAATTGGATATTATTATTGCCCTTTGTTAGAATCGTTCCAGATCCACACCCAGTTCGAAAGCTTCACCATTAGGGAGAGAATGATGGACGGAAACAACATCGATCCGGCCGCAGGCTGCCCCGTCATGCATGGCGGGAACACGGAGCTCGGCAACAGCGTCACCAAGTGGTGGCCGCGCACACTCAACCTCGACATACTGCATCAGCACGGCGCCCGGACCAACCCCATGGACCCGGATTATGACCATCGCGAAGCGGTCAAGGCTTTGGACTTTGAGGCCGTCAAGGAAGACGTCAAAGGATTGATGACTGACAGTCAATCTTGGTGGCCGGCGGACTGGGGCCACTATGGCGGCCTTATGATCCGTTTGGCGTGGCATTCGGCGGGATCCTACCGGATGGGCGACGGTCGTGGCGGCGCAGGATCTGGCAACATCCGCTTTGCGCCTCTGAACTCCTGGCCCGACAACGCAAGTCTCGACAAGGCGAGGCGGCTTCTTTGGCCAGTGAAGAAGAAGTACGGAAACGCGCTCAGCTGGGCCGACCTGATCATCCTCGCAGGCAACATGGCCTATGAATCGATGGGGTTGAAAACCTTTGGCTTCGGCTTCGGACGCGAAGACATCTGGGGCCCAGAGCAGGATGTGAACTGGGGCGCCGAGAACGAATGGCTCGCCCCGTCCGAGAACCGCTATGGGGATCTCGACGACAGCTCGACGCTCTTTAACCCGCTCGCAGCCGTGCACATGGGTCTGATTTACGTGAACCCCGAAGGTGTGAACGGAAACCCTGACCCGGCGCGCACAGCACTCCATGTGCGTGAGACCTTCGCCCGGATGGCGATGAATGACGAAGAGACGGCGGCCCTCACTTGCGGCGGCCATACGGTAGGCAAGGCCCACGGTGGCGGCGATCACGCCAGCATTGGCGCCGAACCCGAAAGGTGCCCCGTCCACGCGCAGGGCTTTGGCTGGTCTAACCCTGGTCACGCGGGCAAAGCGTCGAACGCGTTCACATCTGGCATTGAAGGCGCTTGGACCCAACATCCGACCCAGTGGGATATGGGCTATTTCGATTACCTCTTTGACTATGAGTGGGAGCTAACGAAATCGCCTGCGGGTGCTAACCAGTGGACCGCGGTCGGTATGCCCGAGGACAAGAAACCGCTCGATCCGTCTGACCCGTCCGGTCGCGCTATGCCACTCATGACTGATGCCGATATGGCCATGAAAGTGGACCCGATCTACAACGAGATCTGCCAGAAGTTCCGCGCAGATCCCGAGTACTTCGCAGAAACCTTCGGCCGTGCGTGGTTCAAGCTGACTCACCGCGATATGGGCCCCAAGGCGAACTACTACGGACCGGACGTCCCTGCCGAAGATCTGATCTGGCAGGACCCGATCCCCGTAGGATCGACGAGCTACGATGTCGACGCTGTAAAGGCGAAAATCGCCGCAAGCGGGTTGTCTGTGTCAGAATTGGTCGCGACCGCATGGGACAGCGCGCGGACATTCCGTGGCTCTGACAAGCGCGGCGGCGCCAACGGAGCGCGCATCCGGCTCGCACCGCAAAAGGACTGGGACGGAAATGAACCAGAACGTCTCGCCAAGGTCCTGGGCATCTTGGAGCCCATCGCTGCAGAGGCAGGGGCTTCGGTAGCCGATGTTATCGTCCTCGCAGGCAACGTCGGGCTAGAAAAAGCAATGTCGGCAGCCGGTCACTCGGTTGAGGTTCCGTTCGCACCCGGGCGTGGGGACGCGACCTCCGATCAAACCGATGCGGCCAGCTTCGGTGTGCTCGAACCACTCGCGTGTGGCTTCCGGAACTGGCAGAAGGAAGCCTATGCCGTGGCCCCTGAAGAGCTCATGCTCGACAAGGCGCAGCTTCTGGGCCTCACGGCGGCGGAGATGACTGTCCTTGTTGGCGGTCTGCGGGTCTTGGGCGCGAACCACGGCGGTACGGCACATGGTGTCTTCACAGATCGCGTGGGGGAACTGACGAACGACTTCTTCGTCAACCTCACGGACATGGCCTACAGCTGGGATCCGGCAGATGACGGGTCCTACGAAATCCGGAACCGCCAAACTGGCGCAGTACAATGGACGGCCACCAGTGCGGATCTCGTCTTCGGCTCAAACTCAATTCTGCGGTCCTACGCTGAAGTCTATGCGCAGGATGATAACGCCCAGAAGTTTGTGCGCGACTTTGTTGCCGCATGGACCAAAGTCATGAACGCTGACCGGTTCGACTTGGTCGCATGATCAATTGTCCGCGGGCGGTTCAATACTGTCCGCGGGCATCGTCCGCCAACCCAGGGATCAGGAGCGGGCACCAAACTCTAGACTGGGTAGTGTGGCGGTGGACGCAGTCCAGAGCGAACCGGTCTCAGGCTTGATTTCCCTGTTAACAGTCAAAAAACAGGGAATATTTGCCGAAACCGTCCTCAAAACAGGCGAATTCGCGGGGCTGGAGTGTTAAGAGCCGATATTTACAGCTTAATGTCATGGGTTTAGAGGGCGCAGTTTCGACCTTCCTGTTAATCTGCAGAACAGGGAACTTGGGCTGCATTAACAGGGACGAAATGCGCAGAAACAGGCAACCAGGAGATCCAAAACAGGGAAGAGCCGGCAGAGAGGGTCTCCAAAGCAATCTGTTGCAGCCCGCTGTTTGGGAACCCGGGCTTTAAATCGGCTGGATATGTGGCTATATTGCGGTGTATGACCTTTGAGACGCAAGATATTGAGATAACTTCCCGAAACTCACCGCTCACCATCACCTACCGTTCGGTTGCCGAGCTGACGCCTGATCCGCGAAATGCACGAACGCATCCCAAACGGCAGATCGAGCAGCTGAAGTCTGCGATTGCGTCCTTCGGCTTCACCAATCCCATCCTGGTTGATGAGGGCGGGGTCCTGATCGCCGGGCACGGGCGATTGCGTGCCGCGAAGGATCTTGGACTGGATGAAGTGCCGGCGATTACGTTGGCAGGGTTGGGCGACGCCGAGAAACGTGCGCTTCGGCTTGCGGACAACAAGATTGCCCTTGGCGCGGGCTGGGATCTCGATCTCTTGAAACTCGAGCTAGGCGAGCTTGCCGCATTGGACGTGGAGCTCGATTTGACCCTAACGGGGTTTTCCACGGGCGAGATCGACGTGATCCTGACCGACACACCCGATCCCGATGATGAGATCATTCCGGCGGTGCCTAAAACCCCACGTACGCGGCCGGGCGATATTTGGGAGCTTGGCGATCACCGGATCGGCTGCGGCGATGCACGAGATCATGACTTCCTGCGCCGGGTGGTTGGGGCAGGCGAGATTGACGCGGCTTTCTTGGACCCACCTTACAATGTCGCCATCAACGGTCATGCCAATGCAAAGGGCCGGCACCGTGAGTTTGCAATGGCGTCGGGTGAAATGACGACGTCCGAGTTCCAGACCTTCCTTTCAGATACCCTCGGCGCCTGTGCCAATGTCTCTCGCGATGGCGCGGTGCACTTTGTCTGTATGGATTGGCGGCACATGGATGACGTGTCGGTCGTGGGACAGGTGGTCTACGGTGATCGATTGAACCTCTGTATCTGGAATAAGTCGAATGCGGGCATGGGCTCGCTCTACCGCTCGAAGCATGAATTGATCTTTGTCTATCGAGTAGGAAGGGCGTCCCACGAGAACATGGTTGAGCTCGGGCGGCATGGACGCAATCGCACGAATGTCTGGGATTACGCGTCGGTCAACTCATTCAAGGGCAGTCGTCACGCTGATCTTGAGCTGCATCCGACGGTAAAGCCTGTTGGGCTTGTCGCTGATGCAATCCGGGACGTGACCAGGCGAGACGATCTGGTTCTGGATGTCTTCCTGGGGTCGGGCACCAGCCTGATTGCGGCTGAACGAACGGGACGCCGGTTCCGCGGTTTGGACATCGATCCTGTCTATGTCGATGTGGCGCTGGCGCGCTGGCAGGCGATGACCGGAAAGGAGCCTCGTCGAGTGACGGCGGAGGCAACGGCATGAGCGGGCAGGGGGCGACGTCGCGGACGAAGTCCGGTCGGTTCCGCAAAGGTCAGAGTGGTAATCCGAAAGGACGTCCAAAGGGGCGCAAGAGCAAAGACAGTAGAAGTTCTGCTTACGACGTGATCGTCGACAAGACCCTCACCGTGACGAAGGAGGGTGCTGCAAAAGAGGTGACGGTTGAAGAGGCTCTGCTGCACAAAACCTATCAGCAAGCCCTGGACGGCAATCGGGCAGCTCGGCGTGAAATTCTGCAAATGATCCTGAAACGCGAGCAG
>CAWUIX010000009.1:0-14849 GCA_963922395.1 uncultured Rhodobacterales bacterium
CATGGAGGAATCGAAGGATCACGCGAGAGTATACGGACATAGACCCCGAGATATCGCACAATGCCACCAGATCCGGCGGACGCTTGGCCGGTGATCTTCGTTGAAGTCTCTGAACTTCGCCTGCCTTACGAGCAAGGGCACGCATCGTCGCCCGCATATCCGGACGCTCACCTTTCGGATATGGGCGCATGCGACGAGATCGCAGCGGCTTTGGGTGCCAACCCAACTTGCGGATTGCGTGCTCTGCTTCAGCCATCTCTGCGCCGGACATCTGCTCAAAGTCCTTCTGGCGAAGGACCTCGCGCTCTGACCAACTGAGGAAGGCTTCACGTTCGACTTCTTCACTCTTTGGCTTTTCTTGCGGTGGCTTCCCTCGCGCTTTCAGAGCCTCTTCCGCGCGCTTGGCGCCTGCTTGTTTTTCTTCGGGCTCCGGGTCGCTGGTCAGCTGTGGCGACAGCATATGAAGCATCGATTTAAGGACTTCAGGGTCCCGCCAAAACATCGAGAAGACCTGATGGAAGACCTCTAAATCATCGGCTCGATTGATAAGGGTCGAACGCAAGATGAAATAGAAATCGGTTCTCTGCGAAAACCCAGCAAGCGCGACTGCGCGTATTGCGGTTTCGACTTGCGCGGTACCAACCTTCAACTCCGCTTTTCGCAAAGCGCGGGCAAAGTGAACGATATTCTCAACAAGCCGCCCATCGGGCATATCCGCTTGCCGGGCTACGACCATCAGGACGCAGTCGCCAGAGACGCCTTCGCTTCATCCAAAAGCCGCGTGGTCTCGGCACCGGCGATCCGAGCGATGTCGTCCTGATACTTGAGGACGGCGCCGAGGGTGTCCGTTACGACATCCGGCGACAGGGCGATCGCATCAAGCGCTACCAAACATCGCGCCCAGTCAATGCTCTCCGCAACGCCAGGAGATTTGAACAGATCTTCACCACGAAGCGCCTGAACAAAGGCCACGATCTCAGACGACAAGACCTCGGTTGCTTCGGGAACCCGCTTCTGCAGAATTTCCAGCTCACGCTCGAAAGAGGGATAGTCGACCCAGTGATAAAGGCACCGACGCTTGAGCGCGTCGTGGATCTCCCTGGTCCGGTTTGAGGTCAGAACGACAATCGGCGGTTCTTCCGCGCGAACAACACCCAATTCGGGGATGGTCACCTGAAAGTCCGACAACAATTCCAGTAGGAACGCCTCAAACGGCTCGTCTGTCCTGTCAACTTCATCAATCAGCAGGACGGGTGGGCCGGAGTTGGAGGGTTCAAGAGCTTCCAACAATGGCCGCCGGATAAGGAATTCATCAGAGAACAGCTCCGTCTGCAGGGCGGTCCTGTCTGATGAACCTGCAGCCTCGGCGGTTCGGATCGCAATCATCTGCGCTGCGAAATTCCACTCATAGATTGCAGAAGCCGCGTCGAGACCTTCATAGCACTGCAAGCGGATCAACCGGCGCCCAAGAGCCGCACTCAGGGCCTTTGCAATCTCTGTCTTTCCGACGCCCGCTTCCCCTTCAAGAAAGAGCGGCTTGCCCAACGTCAAGGACAGGAAGGCGACTGTGCCCAAGTCGCGACCACACACATAGTCTTGGTCGCTCAGAGCCGCGATTGTATCTTCAATGCTCTGAGGGATCTCTGACACGTCATACCGCCTTCTGGTCTTCTAAAGCCCTACGAGACATATGCCCCGACCCCGCAACTGTCCACCAACGCACCTTGCACAGCGCGGGCGGAGTGATCATTCTCTCAATCCGGAGGGTTCATCTTGATCAATACAACCGACTTGCGAGGACGTGATCCAATCAATGCGATCCTGGACGCTCAGGGCGACGCAGTCCTTGCCATCATCGCGGGTGTCGAGGGGCCGTCTTATCGACCAACAGGTGCTACCATGGCGATCCTGGGGCCGAGGGATCGGGTGGGCACACTTTCGTCTGGCTGTGTGGAATCAGATATCGCCCTTCACGCTCTGGAAGCGCTCGAAGCGGGGTCACCAAATCTAATCCGCTATGGGCGCGGCTCTCCATTTCTCGACATTCAACTGCCTTGCGGAGGCGGTTTGGACATCCTGCTATTACCACGGCCGAACCTGGACGTCCTGAAGCAACTGTCCAGAAACCGCTCCGCGCGCATTAGCTGTACTCTGGAGATTGAGACTGCTTCGGGCGCGATGCGACTTATCGACCAGGGCGAAACGGGCCGACACGATGAGAAACTGTTGGTCCGGTTTGAACCAGATCTGCGTTTCTTCGTATTCGGTAAAGGGCCGGAAGCCAGCACATTTGCTGCTCTGGTGCAATCGGCAGGGTATCCGAATATCCTTCTGTCTCCGGACCACGAGACGATCACAGAGGCCGAACTGGCGGGCTGTCCGACCCGCCATCTCGTCTCGCAAGTGTATCCAAACGATCTTCAAACAGACGATAGAACAGCAATCATCCTCTTCTTTCACGATCATGAGTGGGAGCCACCGATACTCGAAGGCGCGCTGGAGACGCCCGCTTTCTACATTGGTGCCCAAGGCAGTCGGCGAGCACGAGATGCGCGGCTTCTCATGCTCGAAGGCATGGGTGTTTCCGAAGACCAACGCGCCCGTCTCCATGGTCCGGTCGGTCTAATCCCATCGGCTCGGGACGCCGGAACTCTGGCTGTTTCAGTCCTCGCGGAAGTACTCGCAAAGGCCATGGCACAACCGCAATGAATTGCGTGGGCATTCTTCTGGCGGCAGGCGCCTCGCGCCGATTTGGCAATGAGAACAAGCTGATGGCGCCTTTAT
This sequence comes from uncultured Rhodobacterales bacterium, assembly GCA_963922395.1. Lineage (GTDB taxonomy): Bacteria > Pseudomonadota > Alphaproteobacteria > Rhodobacterales > Rhodobacteraceae > Ovoidimarina. Next base: position 2,785 of record CAWUIX010000009.1, read on the forward strand.
TTGACCAACCTTTGGTTTGTCACGCTGCAGCGTCCCTCAAGAACGCGGGATGCGATTATCTTATTGTTGTCGCGTCGGAAAAGGCTGTGGTGGACCCGTTGGATGGGTTCGAAGCTATAAAGCCTTTGCAGAGCGAACCCGCTCAGGCAGATAGCCTGAAAACGGGTATCAACCGCGCGAAGGAACTCGGCGCATCTACCGCTTTGATCTGCCTTGCGGACATGCCGTTCATCGAGGCCAACCACATGCGAGAGGTTGCCGAACTTTGCCGACCGGGCCACGCTTCGGCCACCACTGACGGACACCGTCGTCTGCCGCCCGCTTGTTTTCCCGCAGATATGTTTAACGCTCTGACGGATCTGACCGGAGATCAAGGGGCGCAAGCAATACTCAGAAACCTCCCAAAATCGGCACTCGTAGAAGTGTCTGCGGCTTCGGCACAGGACATTGATACCAAAGCAGATGTGAGACGCGCGGAAGAGACCGCCCGGACTATAGGATCTCCACCTCAATGAAACGGCAGGGAAATGGATTGGCGTTGATAACGTCATGTTCCACACCAATCTGCCGAAAGTATGGGACGCCATTCTTAAGATCGACTTGCTGCCGCTGACCCCGCGGGGCCTCGATCTCAAGCTTTCCATCAAATAAGGGCACCACCACATAGTCGAATTCGTGGCGGTGCCAGCCCGTATTGTCGCCCTCTTGGTCAAAGCTCCACTCGGTTACGCGCACCCGATCATTCTCGATCAGGACGGTCCCGACCGCCGAACCTGGCGTCTCTGAAGCGCACATGCGTCAACGCCCGCGCAGTGCACCATTTCCGAAGTGGACGAGCATCACCAGTAGAGCCAACTTAAGCGCCTCTGCGGGAAGGAAAGGCCAGAGGCCGTAAGCCAGAATGGGCTGATCCCAACCGATCAAGATCCCCAGCCAAAGAAGGCCCAAGGCGTAAATTGCGGCGAGGCCGACCAATCCGGTTGCGGTAAGGCGCCAAATACTCCGGTCCCATCCACGCTCCGCCAGCCATCCGGTCGCCACGGCCGCGACAAAGAAGCCAGCGAGGTATCCACCGGTCGGCCCGGCCATGTAGGCCAGCCCAATGCCTTTCTCAGGCGTACCGGCAAATACGGGCAGCCCAATTGCCCCTTGCATCAGATACGCTGCGAGCGTCGCACCGGCGAGTTTTGGGCCAAACGAGACACCTATGAGCAATACAACGAGGACCTGCATGGTCATCGGCACCGGGAAGAAGGGTACCTGCACTTTCGCCGACAGGGTAAGAAGCAGACTGCCCAAAACAACCATCATCACCGATTTGGCCAACCCAGGGCGGGCGAAAGCAGCTCGGATCGGCGAAGCCTGAACGAGATCAGTCATCTTAACTCTCCTGTTCTTATGTCAGTTCGTCGCGAATGGCCGCAAGCGTTGCCTTGCGTTCGGACCGCGCAGCGAGGGCACCGTCCATATCGACCTCAACAAATCGCGTTTCTGTGTTAGGCTGCAGCTGTCCGATAAGGTCCATATCTGCGGAGATGATCGTCCCGATCATGAAGTATCCGCCGCCCGAAACAGCATCTCGATGGAGGATGATTGGTTCCGTTCCACTGGGGACCTGAACCGAGCCGTAGGGGTAGCAAGCGTCAGTAATGTTCGAAGGATCAGAGCCTGCACCGAACGGCTGTTCTCTCTCTACGAACTCCATGGCGCGACCGCCTTGAAAGCGGTAGCCCATTCGGTCCGCCTCGTTGGCCACCTTCCAAGTATCCTCAAAGAACGCCTTCTGAGCAGCCTCCGTGATGCGGTGCCAGTAGAGCCCGGGTAGCATCCGGAGTTCGGCGCTCGATCCGGGACCGCGACGCAGGCTCTCTGGAACCGACATACCAGCGCGTCCTGATGCTTTATCGACACCCAGTGGAAGCGTGTCTCCCGGCTGAATTGCACGCCCTTCATATCCACCGAGCGCGCCAATGGCGTAAGTTGATCTGCTGCCCAGCGCCGCTGGTGTCGCGATTCCACCGGAAATCGCGATGTAGCCACGCGCACCACCACGCAAAAAGTCGAAGGAGAGAACGTCCCCTGATTTGACGTCAAACGCTGACCAGCCGGGTTGCTCAACGCCGTTCACTTTTGCGGGCAAATCAGCCCCGCAAACGGCCACAGTGGCGTCCTCGGTGAACTCAAGCTCTGGTCCCATAAAGACGCATTCGAGGCCCGCGGCATCTTCCGGATTGCCGACAAGCATGTTTGCCGCGCGTAAGGCAAGTCGATCCATGGCGCCGCCGATCGGAATGCCGAGGTGGTAGTACCCTGGCCGTCCAAGATCCTGAATGGTCGTCAGAATACCCGCAGAGATGACATTAACCGGCATAGAGGGCCTCCATCAGTTTCTTGTTCGTCCCATCGATGTCGGCGTTAAACGCCTCTAGATCGAACACCACATTGGCGATCTTTGGTTCAAAACGCCCGGCCTGAACGTCCTCAACCGCGGCGTCGTATTCTTCACGGCTGATCGGTTTCCACTTCACGATGTCTCCGGGGTTAAAGAACACCATGAAGTCCTTGAGATAACTCACCTCTTGCTGCGGATCATAGATCGGCATCGGCGTAATCCCGAACATCTGATACCCGCCCGCGCCACGCACCGAATAGATGCATGAAAAACACCCGCCATACCCGACAGTGAGTTTTGGTGTGTCGGTTCTCGGGCGAAGATACTTTGGCACTTCAATCTGGCGGGGCCGGTCCACCATCTGGTAGAGAAATGGCAAGCCGGAAACGAAACCCACCATCGACACGAACCAGGGCGCGCCCGAGTGTGCCTCGATAAAGGCTGCCACGTCTTCGTATCCGTTGATGCGCGCGGCATACTCAATATCAGTCGCATTGGGGTCCTGGTGCCGCTCGCGAAAGCGCATCAGCGTCTCATGCGTCCAAGGATCCTGATAATGTACGGGAATTTCGATAATCCGCGTATCGAGTTTGGATTCCGCTTTCTCGGCATCCTGCTCCATCTCCTTCAGCCGGCCCATAAGCGTATCAGGAGCAATGACATCAGGGTCGAACTTGATCTGGAAGGATGCGTTCGCCGGACAAATCTCGGTCACGCCATCGATCTTTGCGTCTCGCACGGCATTGGTGATTGCAAGGGAAACGAAAAAGGCCTCAAGCGACATCGCATCGTCGACCTCAACGAATATGTGCTCGTCCCCACCAAATGTGTATCGGCACGTCATGCGGCTGTGTCTCCCTCCATCTGCATCCTGTTTCTGATTGTCTCAACATTGGCCTCAAGCCAGGGCTCCAGCCATTTCGTGTGAACGGTGTTTGTTTGAACGTCATCTGCCTCCAAAAGCGCTACAAAGAGTGCCTCCGTCGTCGACAGACCGTCGATCCGAAGTTCCACCAGCGCGCGTCCCAGACGCGCCAGAGCAGCCTCTCGGTTCTCTCCATGAACAATGAGCTTTCCGAGAAGCGAGTCATAGAACGGGGGCACCTGATACCCTTGAAAAAGCATATGGTCGAAACGCACCCCCGGTCCGGTCGGGACGTCCAACCCCGTGATTGCCCCTGGAAACGGCATGAAGTTGTTTGCAGGGTCTTCTGCATTCAGACGCACCTCAATCGAATGCCCCTTGGCAGCAATATCTGCCTGGACAAACCGAAGCGGTTCACCGCCCGCGATCCGGATCATTTCCGCGACAAGATCAAGCCCGGTGATCATCTCGGTCACCGGGTGCTCAACCTGAATGCGAGTGTTCATTTCGATGAAATAGAACCCGCCGGACTTGTCGTCGTAGAGATATTCAACCGTCCCTGCCCCACGGTACCCAACGGATCGCGCCAGATCGGCCGCAGACTGACAAAGCTTCTCTCGCGTCTCGGGGTCTAACGCAGTAGATGGTGCCTCTTCCCAGACTTTTTGTCGGCGACGTTGCAGTGAACACTCGCGCTCCCAACAATGGATCGCGTCGCTACCATCGGCCAGGATCTGCACTTCGATGTGCCGCGCCTGCTCGATTACCTTCTCGATATAGATGCCCCCATCACCAAAGGCGGCCATCGCCTCTGAGGAGGCTTGGGGCGCAAACTTGCGAAAACTCTCGGCGTCTTCCGCGATACGAATTCCGCGACCACCGCCACCGGCTGCGGCCTTGATCATCACTGGAAAACCAATGTCAGCGGCCAGCGAAGCGGCCTCATCCATATCGTCAACAACACCGTCACTGCCTGGAACCGTGGGCACACCAGCTTTCGCCGCCTGAACACGCGCCGCAGCCTTGTCCCCCATCAAATTGATGGTCTCTCCCGAAGGCCCAACAAAAATGAGACCGGCATCCTCCACCGCTTTCGCAAAAGTCCCGTTTTCGGAGAGAAACCCGTAACCGGGATGTATGGCGTCGGCGCCCGTGTCTTTCGCCGCCTTCAGAATGGCGTCCACATTCAAGTAGGACTTCGCCGCCTGAGGCGGCCCGATGTTGATCGCCTCATCCGCAATCCTAACCGCCAACATATCGGCATCAGCGTCCGAATGGATCTGAACGGTCGCGATTCCAAGATCACGGGCGGCGCGGATGACCCGAACCGCGATCTCTCCGCGGTTCGCGACGAGAAGCTTTTTGATTGGCATCAGCCCAGTACCAACAGAACTTGTCCTGCCATGACCGGCGACGAGTCCTCCACTTCGAAGGACGTGACGGTGCCGTCACCATCCGCCTTTACTTCGTGGAAGGTCTTCATAACTTCAACGAGTCCGATTGTGTCCCCTTTCGCAACGGCATCACCCACTTCCTTGAATGGCGGCTCTTCGGGAGAAGGCTTCCGATAGAACGTCCCTGGGATCGGCGATTTGACCTCGTGTACCATGCAGTTTCTCCTTCTTCGCGCTCAGGCGGCTTTGAGTTGCGAAAGGGCGGCGCTGACCGCCTTTGCGATGTCTTCTGAATTCGGCGTATCCGAATGAATGCAGATGGTCTCTGCCCGTACAGGAAGCGTCGCGCCTCCGATCGATACCAGAGTTCCATCTTCGACGGCGCGACGCGCTCTCTCGGCGGCAAGAGTGGGATCAACGGCGTCGTGCTCACGCGTGATAATCAACGCTCCTTCGTCGCTGTAGTCTAGGTCGGCGAAGAACTCTGCGATGAATCCGGTACCCTCCGACCCATAAACCGTTTCATGCAACGTCCCGGCGATCCCCATGACAGGCAAACCATAAATCACTGACGCCCGGGCAACTGCGCGAGCAATTGGCTCCTGCCGTGCGGCCATTCCATAAAGCGCGCCGTGCGGCTTGATATGCGCCAGCTCTGTCCCGGCTTGTTTGCAAAATGCATCGAGCGCACCGATCTGATAGAGGATGATGTTCAACATCTCTTCCTCTTCGATCTTCATCTCACGACGACCGAACCCCGCGAGATCTGGAAGCGATACATGCGCCCCGATCCGCACTCCATGTTCGACCGCAAGCTCAACCGTCTTCCGCATGTGATTTGGATCGCTCCCGTGAAATCCACATGCCACATTCGCCTGGTCGATGTAGGGCATCAGGTCAGCGTCGTTCCCGAAATGGTATAGGCCAAAGCTCTCGCCCATATCGCAGTTGAGATCCGCCATAGAAATTCCTCCCTCAATCCTTCAGCGATGCGACGTAGCGCAGTCTGATCTGATCCGCGATGACAGCAAGGATCAGCAGCGCACCAAGCACAACCGTCTGAAGGTAGCTTTCAATTCGAGCCAAGTTCATGCCGTTCTGAACAAGACCGATGAAGAGCGCCCCCAAGACAACATTCTCCAGTCGACCAATCCCGCCGCGAAGACTTACCCCTGCGATCACGCAGGCCGCGATGCTTTCCAGCGGCATCGAGGCGCCGATGTTGGCCTCGCCAGTATCCAATCGCGCCGTAAGCAACATACCAGCCGTGGCCGCGAGCGCCGCGCAAAGCACGTAAGTGGCGAACAGGGTGCCTCTGACATTGATCCCCGAAAGACGTGCCGCCTTGGCGTTCCCGCCAACGGCATAGAAGTACCGACCGTAAGGTGTCTGATAAAGCAGCACCCAAAGCAGGACGATCAACAACAGGGCCACCCAGACCGGTGTCGGTAAGCCAAAAATCGAGCCGAACCCAAAGATATCCCCGAACTCAACAGGCATCCCATAAACCGGCACGCCTCCGGTCAGGTAGAGGGCGATCCCAAACCCAACCGACGCCATGCCGAGCGACATCATGAACGGTGAGACATTGAAGAACGCGACGCCAACAGCATTCGCCACGCCAATCATCGAGCCTGCCGCGACCCCAGCGAGAAAGCCAAGGCTAATCGCCAGGAAAACCGCCTCTGGCAAAGCGCCATAGATTGACGCCATCACCATCGCGCCAACAACGGAAGACAGCGCCAGAATAGTCCCAACCGAAAGGTCGAACCCCCCTGTTAGCAATGCGAGCATCTGACCGAGTGCAACGATGGTCAGGTAAACGGACTGACGCAGAACATTCATCAGGTTCCGCCCGGTCAGGAAATTGTCTGACATCAGCGAGAAAACGACTATGGCAATGACGAGCAGGAACGGCAAAATGCCAAGCCGCACAAATAGCAGCTTCAGCCAGTCTCCTGGGGCGCTAGTCCTTTTGGTCGAAGCCTCCGCCATCATGCGATCTCTTTTTCGAAGAAGTTGGCGAGTACGTTCTCTTCGGTGAGATCTTCGCCAGTTAGCTCGGCCTGGATACGTCCGCGATAAAAGACGTACGCCCTATTTGTCAGGTTTAGGATTTCGGGGAGGTCGGACGAAACGATCACAACAGCCGTGCCAGCTTTGGCCAGATCAATGATGAACCGGTAAATGGCCTGCCGCGTTCCGACATCGACGCCAACCGTTGGCTCATCAAAGACGACCAGATCGACATGCCGCGTCAGGCTCCTGGCAAGCATCGCCTTCTGCTGATTGCCGCCAGAGAAATGATCCACCGCCCGTTCGGGCAAGTTGGGCGAGAGATTCAATCGCTCCGCCAGGTCCTTGACGATGCGCCGTTCGCCAGCACGATTGAGGAAGATACCCCGCTTGAAGGGCGGCACATCAAGCGACGCCAGGGCCATGTTTTCCCGAACCGGGCGCATCATAAGAAGGCCTTCGTCATGACGATCCGCAGGTAGGTACAAGAACCCGTCCCGGATCGCGGCTCCGGGGGAATGGCCCGTGACGTCCCGCTCCTGATAGACAACCTGACCGCTACCAACTTTAAGTGCCCCAAATGCGGCCTGCATCGCTTCGGATTTCCCAGATCCGACCAACCCAGCAAGACCGAGAATCTCGCCTTTGCCGACCGACATCGAGACTTCCAAAACACGACCATCTACTGTTGTAACACCTTCTAGCCGAAGCACGTCGGGACCTGCGGGGTCAAAATTAATCTCTGGGAAAATCGCGCCAACCTCCCGGCCGGTCATCAGCTCCACCAGGCGGTCTTCGTCTGCCTCATCCACGTCAAGGGTCGCTATGTATTTCCCGTCCCGAAGAACTGTAATCCGATCTCCGATACGACGAATTTCCGCCATCCGATGCGTGATGTAGATGATGCCCACGCCGCGGGCCGTTAGTCCTTTGATCAACCGGAACAACTGGTCGGTCTCGTGATCCGTCAGACTTGCGGTCGGTTCATCTAAAATAAGAACGGACAGATCCGACCGGAACGCCTTGGCAATCTCGACCATCTGTTGCTCGGCTCGGCTCAGATGTTGCACCGAACGGCCAGGTTGCAGGTCAAATGCCAACTCTGAAAGAATGCGATCCGCTTCCCGGCGCATGTCCGCGCGATCCAGGAACACGCCCTTACAGTGCTCGGCACCCAGAAACAGGTTCTCCTCCACCGTCATCTGCGGGATCAACGAAAATTCCTGAAAGACGGCCGACACACCATGCGCCCGCGCATCATGAACGGAATTGAACGCGACCGTTTTCCCGTCGCGTTCGATGTGCCCGGCGCTTGGTGTATTCGCGCCGGACAGCATTGAGATCAGTGTGGATTTGCCTGCCCCGTTCTCACCAAATAGGACATGCACCTCCCCTGCCCGCAAGTCAAAGTCGACCGCGTCTAGGGCACAAACGCCGGGGTAGTCCTTGGTCAGACCCCGCGTTGCGAGAAGAGGAGCAGGCTGAGCCACGGACGGCTTACTCGACCCGGAATACCGGGCTGAAACCGGAGGGTGCCAGTGTTGAGGTCGGGTCGAACTCACCGTGGTTCTCGGTGGTCACGACATAAAGCTCTGGTCCGACATGCTGGAAAAACTCCTGACCTTCAAGAATTCTCACCGCTTGGTCGATCGCAATGCGACCTTGAATAACCGTCGAGTCCGTCGGCGCCGCAAGAATTTGACCGCGTGAGATGCCCTGATCCACCCCAGGTGTGAAGTAGTAAGACACAACCTTCACCTGGTCGGTCAACCCGCGCGCCCGAAGGATCGGAACAGCGGCCTCTGCGGTCACAGCGGTGCCCACCACGTATTCAAGGTCCGGATATGTCTCAAGTGCGTCTTCCACGAGCTTGGACTGTGCTTCCTTACCGGTATCGCCATAGAACGTGTCCACGACTTCAACTGCACCGCCCGCTGCGGCGCCCAAAAATCCGGTGTTGCCAGCTTCCACCCAACCAGCGCCCGCCGGTCCAGGGAACCACGCGACTTGAACTGGGTCACCATCGGGATGAGCAGCCGCGAGGAATTCGCCCGCCTTAGCCCCCATCTCGCCGAATGAGACCAAAGACTTCGCGCTTAGCTCTGGAGAAGACATCCCATTGATCACATCGATGACCGGAATGCCCTGGGACCGAATTTCGCCAACAAGGTTGTTCAAGCCGTCGAACGAGATCGCCCCAATGACCACAGCGTCCGCACCGGCCGCCACACAGTCTTCGATCTGGCTGATCTGGGTGTTCAACTCGGTGTACCCGCCAGCTTCCACAAGCTGCATCTTAACGCCAAGGCGCTCCGCTTCCGATGCGACACCATAATTTACGCCCAACCAGTAGGCGTCTTTCATATGAGGAAAGGAAACGCAGATTTCCCACGGCTGGCTTGCCGCTTCCAAAGGTACGTATTCGACCGACGTCCGAGGACTGGACATGTCGAAAGCGGGCTCCCAGCTTTCGACAGCATACGGATACCAGGCCTCTTCAGCAAGTGCCGCGGCGGACGATAGCGCCAACGCCGATGCACTCACCAGAGCGATGTCTTGGAATTTCATGAATGTTCTCCCCAATTGGGCTGCGTTGGAGCTGTAAGCCGCGATGGCCTCAGCTCAATGCTCTTAAAATTGGGGCAAGCCGCGCAGCATGACAAATTCAAAGTAAATTCATGCATTATCTGTTTTTCCGAACGCCATGGCAGCTTCTTCAAATGACGCCTTAACGGCAGAGTACATCTCCAGATCATCCATAAGCAATTGAAATAAAGCGTTTCCGAGCACCGGGAGGTGGACGCCAAGCGCATTGACAAGTCCATGGGGATAGCTCACGAATGCTCATCGATATTTTGATGCCTGCGATCTGAAAAACGAATGGATCCTTCTCTGCGCCAGATCCGTTACTTTATGGCCGCCGCAAATGCGGGTCAGATCTCTCGCGCTGCGCGCGACCTAAATGTCTCCCAAAGTGCAATCACCACCGCGATCCGCCAGCTTGAAGACATCGTCGGATGCCCACTTTTTCGAAGGCACGTGCGCGGTGTTTCTCTAACCCATGACGGAACCATTTTCCTTCAGCACGCCCACAGGATTTTCGCAACGGTTGATGAGGCGGTGCACGCGCCTCGGTCTGTTCGAACAACTCTCACCGGCAAACTGCGGATCGCGATGACATATACAGTTGCCGGTTACTTTCTGCCGCAGCACCTCGAACGGTTTACACGCTACTACCCGGGAGTTGAGCTTCTGCCAGTAGAGGCAAACAGAACGGACATCGAGTCTGGCCTTCTTTCCGGACAATACGACATCGCGGTCGTTTTGACTTCTAACATTGCGGATCAGGAAAGCCTGGCCTACGAGACCCTGATCCGATCTCCACGAAGGCTTTGGCTATCGTCCAGACATCCCTTCATTGGCCGCGACGCGCTCTCTCTCGCTGACGTAGCGTCAGAACCCTACATCATGTTAACGGTCGACGAGGCATCCAACACCGCACAGCGCTACTGGAATCAGGCTGGCGTTCGACCCAAAACCCTGATGCGGACATCATCGGTGGAGGCTGTCCGCTCCATGGTGGCAAGCGGAATGGGCGTGACCATCCTCTCAGACATGGTGTATCGACCTTGGTCACTTGAAGGACTGCGGGTCGAGGCGGTGGAGCTTGCGACCCCGGTCCCAACCATGGATGTGGGGCTCGCCTGGGCGGTAAACGTGGAGCTTCCAACTGTGGCAAATGCGTTTGCGGAATTTATGCGCACCAGCTTTGATGTGAACCGGACGAACTTTTGATCATGAAATCTCTGATGCGCTTGACGAAACAGATCCTATCCTACTGGTCGATCACAGTAGCTTTCGCTCAACAGCGTGGCGCGATAGGAGCGAACGATGCGCGTGATTTTTGACATCGTTCATCCGGCAGACGTCCTCTTCTTCAAACGACCGATCGAAACCCTGAGGTCGAGGGGTAATGACATTCTTATCCTCTCCCGCCGCAAAGACATTGCTTGCGAGCTACTCGACTCATTTGGGTTTGAGCACACACCAATATCGTCCGCCGGGACCGGAACGATCGGCCTCCTTCGTGAACTGGTCTCCAGGGATCTTTCCGTCCTGGGACACATCCGTAGGTTTCGACCAAGCGTCATGATCGGCTTTGGGGGCGTATCGATCTCCCACGCTGGAGCGCTCACACGCACAAAATCGATCAGCTTCTACGACAGCGAAAACGCCACCCTGCAGACCCGCATAACCTGGCCCTTCATTTCAGCACTCTTCGTCCCTTCGTCGTATTCCGGGCCTACGCCCGAAGGGCGAACGACAAGACTTAAGGGAACGAAAGAACTATCGTTCCTGCATCCAAGCGCGTTCTCACCAGATCGTCAGGTGGCGATTGATGCCGGTCTCGATCCTGATCGGGACAACTACTTTCTCCGCCTCGTCGCGTGGCGCGCGAACCACGACATTGGAAAAGCCGGATGGACTGAAGACCTCTTGCGACAGGTTGTCGAGCGGCTGTCTGCGAACGGAAAAATACACCTGTCCAGCGAGGAACCCCTGCCATCCGATCTGAAGGAACTCGCCTACGCCGGCCCCAAAAACGCAGTCCACCACGTGTTGGGTCATTGCAGACTGCTGGTCGGCGAAAGCGCGACAATGGCTAGTGAGGCCGCCGTACTCGGCGTACCTGCAATCTACTCTGGTCGGGACTTCCCCGGCTACGTGAACGAGCTTGAAACAGCTGGCCTCATTCAAAACATCAAGGATGTGAACACGGCCAAAATCATGTCGGCACTCGATACCGTCCTTGGCCACCCGCTTTCCGAGTTTCAGCGAAGGCGCGACACCTATGTAGACGGGTGCCCGGATTGGGCCACCGCCGTGGTTGATGCCATCGACACTTACGGACGGCCCGAACGAACCGCACACTGATCCAGAAGCGCGAGTTGCACAAAAGCTAACCTCGGCGGCCCTTCGCCCCCTCGATCTTGGTTTGACTTGTCTTGCAAACCAAGATGCTGGATCAAATGACCAATAAAACAAGCCATCGGACAACCAGGTCCGCCGCGAACGAGCAAGAACAACCGCCAGACACAGGCACCCAAGACGCATGACAAAGTTAACGCTCTTGACGTCGGAGTTCCCACCATTTCGCGGTGGGATCGGCGTGTTGGCATATGAACTCGCCAACGCTGCATCTGAAGCAGGCGTAGACGTTAAAGTCGTGGCACCTGACCACCAGAGCAGCGACTACAAAGCTCTCGATCCCGGCCTTCCGTATACAGTCTCTCGTTTTTCCGCAGGATCATATTCGGGCAAACAGATGCCAATCTACATTCGAGAGAGCATCGCCGCCGCACGCAACCACCGATCGGGCCGTCTCGTCGCGGCCGAT